>NZ_JBEZBW010000061.1:0-48793 GCF_040647305.1 Saccharothrix sp. NPDC042600
GGGTTCTTGGCAACCGGAAAAGCTGGTTGCCAAGAACCCCAAAGCGCGGTTGGGCTGCGCCCAGGCCGTACGGGGAACGAACCGAGGCCCTTCCTGTGGCTGATAGCCCTTCGAAGGGCGCGCACCTGCGGTGCTGTGGTGGTCAGGCTTCTCGCCAGTGGACGCAGGTGGGGCGTTGGGCGGTGGTCAGGAAGTCTTTCAGGGCCATTGCCAGGGTTTCCACCGGGACGCCTGCTCCCGCCGGGTAGTCGACGTACTCCGAGCGGTATTCCGGGGAGTTCGGTTCGCCGGACAGGGTCGAGTAGTCGTGGTCCGGGTCGGCGTAGGTCAGGTAGCCGTAGCCGGCGTGGACCGCTGCCGCCACGTCGTGGTCCGGGATCTTGGTCTGGCCCGGTTCGCCCAGGAGGCCTTCCGTGTCGTCCATGAGCGGGCGGTCCTGGTGTTCGATCACCGCCGGGCCGGCGCCCGGCTCGGCCAGGCGGCTCAGCAGGGTGTCCACGTCCTCCGGGCTCTGCACGGTGAGCTGGTCGGCGGCTTCCGTGTCGTCCGGGTCGTGGATCGGCCACACTGCGGTGAAACTCATGGCGGCATCATCGCAGTGAACGCGGGGAGTGACCACCTGAGGTGGGGGTTGGGCCGTTGGGGTGGACCGCGCTTGTCGCACTGGTTTTGCGCGCGAGCGGTGCGGGAGCCTGTGCGGCATGTCCGAACCCGGGCGACTCCCCGAAGCGACCCCGCCGCGCCTCGACGACCGCCAGCGCTTCCTCCGCCGCGTCTGCGCGGTGACCGGGTCGCGCCAGATCTCCTGGGCCGTTCTGGCCGCCAAGCCCGCGCCGCGCCGCTAGAGCTGCCGGACGACCCGGCACGGGTTGCCGGCGGCGAACACCCGCGGCGGGACGTCCCTGGTCACCACGCTGCCCGCGCCGACGACCGCGTTGTCGCCGATCGTCACGCCCGGGCACACGATCACGCCGCCGCCCAGCCACACGTTGTCGCCGATGGTGATCGGGGCGGCGGTCTCCCAGCGCTGCCGGCGCAGCTCGTGGTCCTCGACCGGGTGCAGCGCGGTCAGGAGCTGGGCTCGGGGGCCGATCGACACGTCGTCGCCGATCGTGATGGGCGCGCAGTCCATCAGGATGGCGTCGTAGTTGAGGAAGCTGTTGCGGCCCAAGCGGATCAGGTAGCCGTAGTCGCATTGGAAGCGCGGCATGACCCACGAGCCCTCGCCGATGTGGCCCAGGAGGTCGTCGAGGAGTCGCGCGCGGCGCTCGTCCTCGCCCGCCCTGGTCGCGTTGAACTCGTCCAGCAGTTCCTGGCAGCGTCGGCGCTCGGCGACCAGCACCGGGTCGTTGTCCCGGTACGGGTCGCCGCGCAGCATGCGTTCCTTGTGGTCGGTCACCCGTCCGACGCTACCGGCGCGCGGCGGCGGCGAGCCGGTACGCCTCCAGGGTTCTCTCGGCGGTGTTGCGCCAGGTGTAACCGGAGGCGTGGGCGCGGCGGGCGGCCTGGTCGGTGGCGTTGGGCTCGGTCTCCACGGCGGTGGTCAGGGCGTGCGCCAGGGCTTCCGGGTCGCCGACCGGGACGTGGGTCGCGTGGCCGCCGGCGGTCTCGCGCAGCGCCGGGACGTCGGTGCACACGACGGGGACGTTGCAGGCCAACGCTTCCAGGACGGGGAGGCCGAAGCCCTCGTCGCGGGAGGGGAGGACGAGGGTGGCCGCGCCGGCCACGACGCTGCGGAGGTCCACGTCGTTGAGGTAGCCGGTGCGCAGCACCCGACCGTCCACACGGGACTCACCCGGGCCGGCCAGCACCAGCGGGGGAAGTGATGGGGTTGCGGCGTGGGCTTCCAGGAGGGTGGAAAGGCCCTTGCGGGGGCCGCCGGCGCCTACGAAGAGCAGGTATTCGCCCGGTAGGCCCAGGCGGGAGCGGAGGCCGGCGGAGGGTGCGCGTGCGGCGAACCACGCCGGGTCCACGCCCAGCGGGGTCACGACGATCTTGTCCGGCTCCACGCCGAAGCGGTCCGTGACGACGTTCGCCACGGCCTGCGTGGGGGTGCACACGATGTCGGCTCGCAGGGCCGATTTCCGTACCAGTTCGGGCAGGCGGCGGTCCGACGGCGGCAGTTCGCCGGGGGCGTCGAGGAACGCCAGGTCGTGGATCGTGGTCACGCCGCCGGCCCGGATCGCCGGGGGCAGCACGAAGTTCGTGGCGTGCATGACGTCCGTGGGGCCGGCCAGGAACTCCACCGGCGGGAACGGCCCGCGCAGCCAGAACTGGCGCAGCAGGCGCGCCGAGACCGGCAGGCCGCGGGCCACCACGTCGTGCGGCAGCACGGTGCGCAGCGCGCGCCACCCGCGCAGGGTGAACGCGACCGCCCGCACGTCCACCGCGTCGGGCATGGACGCCAGCTCCTCGGCCAGCGCGGCGGTGTAGCGGCCGATCCCGGTGCGGTGGCCGAGCAGCGGGGTGCCGTCGATGAGGACCTTCAGCGGCTTAGCCATGGCCGCGCAACTTCTTCAGCACGCGGCCGGTCGCCCGCTTGGCCACCTCGCGCGGACCGCCCTGGCTCAGGTAGTCCCGCACGAGCTTCACGTCCCGTTGCAGCTTCTCCTTGCGCCCCAACGGCGGGTTGCGCACCATCGGCGCGCCGCCGGGCAGCCGGTCGGCGGCCGGGCGCGGGTGGCGGCAGAACTCCACGAGCGGCTCCAGCACCGCCTCCCAGGTGAAGCGCTCCCGCACGACCGCTATGCGTTCCGCGCACGCTGTCGCGAACTCGGTTTCGTACAGGACCTTCTCCAGCGCGGCGGCCAGCGCGTCCGGGTCCTCCGAGGGCACCACGACGCCGAGGCCCTCGCGGGACACCAGGTCCGCGAACGCGTCACCGTCGGTCGTCACGATCGGCAGGCCCGACCACAGGTAGTCCAGCACCCGCGTGCGGAACGCGAACGTCGTCTCCACGTGCTCGTAGTGCGTCGTGACGCCCGCGTTCGCGTCCAGCAGCCAGTTCTGCCGGTCGTGGAAGGGCACCCAGGTCTCGTTGAAGAACACGTGCGTGCCGGTGAGGCCGAGCTGCTCGGCCAGCAGCCGGGTGTGGTCGGCGATGTCCATCTCGGGCACCTCGGGGTTGGGGTGCTTCATCCCCAGGAACACCAGGCGCGCGTCGGAGTGCCGGGCCCGCAACCGGTCCATCGCCCGGATGAGGGTCAGCGGGTCGAACCACGAGTACACGCCGCCCGCCCACAGCACGACCTTGTCCTCCGGGGCGATCCCCAGCACGTCGCGCAGGCCCGGACCGGTGCGCTGCGGCGGCTTGCCGGACAGGCCGAACGGGGCGACGGCCAGCAGCGACCGGGTGGTGCGGTCGTTGTCGTAGAGGGCCGGGGTCAGGCGGCCCATGGATGCCAGGTGGCCCAGCCAGAAGTGCCGCTGGCGCTCGGACGCGCACAGGAAGAAGTCGCCGCGCCGCAACTGGTTGTCCAGCACGCGCTGCACGCCTTGGAGGTCCTTCTCGCGCTGCTCGTCGGTGGCGTCGCGGCCCTGCTCCAGCAGTTCCAGGTGCATCGGGTCGTAGATGTCGCACACCACGACCTTGTTCGACCCCGGCTGGCGCAGCTGCGGCAGGAACTCCAACGCGTGCCCTTGCAGCACGACCACGTCCGCCCACACCAGGTGCGGGTCGATGTCGCGGGGCTGCACGCCGTGGACCGCGAAGCGCGCCTCGGGCGGCACGCACAGCGGGTTGAACGTCACCAGCCGCACGTCGTGCTCGGCCGACAGCACCTCCGCCATGTGCCACGCCCGGATCGCCGGACCGGCCATGCGCTCCGAGATCGCGTCACCGGTCACGATCAGCACCCGGCGCGGACGCCCGTACAGCTCGTCGATCCCGAACGCCTCGACCAGCACGTCGTGCGCCGCCAGGTAGCGCTCCAGCGGGTACGCGGGCTCCAGGGCCTTGCGCATCAACGTGACCAGGTCCGCGTCGCTCACCGCGCGCGCCGCCTGCTCGATCTTGCGCGACTCCGCCAGCGCCGGCAGCAGCTCCACGAACTGGTCGATCGCCAGGAACCCGGCCAACGCCTGCCGCGGCACGGGCACGGGCTCGGCGTCCGCCGCCGGGTCCGCCGGCCGCCGGGTGATCTCCAGCTGGGTCGGGTCGATCTCGCCGCGCGCGGTGGCCCGGCGCACGCACAGCGCGAGCGCGGCGGGCAGCGCCTTGGCCAGGGTCTCGTCGGAGGCGTTCTTGTAGAGGGTGGCGAGGGCGTTGCGCTCCAACAGGTACAGCTCACGACTGATGTCCACAGTGGACATGGAGCCGTGGTGCTTGTGGTAGGTCAGGGACTTCGGCTCGAACCGCACCCGCCAGCCGCGCAGGTTCAGCCGCCACCCGAGGTCCACGTCCTCGTAGAACATGAAGAACCGCTCGTCGAACCCGCCCAGCTCGCGGAACAGCGGCGCGCGCACCAGCAGCGCCGACCCGGTCCCGAACAGGACGTCCTTCGGGGCGTCGTGCGACCCGTCGTCGGGCGAGCCCGCGTGCCGCTTGTAGCCCATCCCGAACCAGGTCAGCCCGCCGTCGACGAAGTCGATCGCCCGGCCGTCCCAGTCCAGCACCTTGCTCGCCACCGCGCCCACGGTCGGCTCGTCGCGCAGCACCCGCACCGCCGCCCGCACCCAGTCCGGGTGCGGGCGGGCGTCGTTGTTCAGGAACGCGAGCACCGACCCGGTCGCGTGCCGCGCACCCAGGTTGCACCCGCCCGCGAAGCCCAGGTTGGCGGGCGCCTCGACCACCGTGGCCGCGGGCACGGCGGCGCGGATGCGCTCCGCGCTGCCGTCACCCGACGCGTTGTCCACGCACACGACCTGCAGCTTCTCGGCCGGGTACGACAGGTCGGCGTACAGCGCGCGCAGGCAGGTGATGGTGTCCTCGGCGCCGCGGTAGTTGACCACGACCACCGACACGTCAGGCAGGCTCGCTCGCTCCACGCGTTAAGCCTGCCTCATGCCGTGCCGGCGCGTTCGACGAAGGTGCCCTATCCGGCCGAACCGGCGTCGTCCGCGGGCTCGTCCCGGTCGTCGTCGTCCTCGGCGGGGGCGGTGGGCAGGTTCGCCCGCTGCCACTCGGCCGTGATCTTGACGTGCGCCTCGACCCCGGACTTCGCGATCACCACCCCGGCCTCGGCGGTCACCTTCAACCCGACCTCGACCATCACCTTGTCGGGCCGGAAGTCGGGCATGGCCCCGATCTTCTCCGCGACCGCCCGCGCGAGCCGGCGGGCGTTGTCGACCCCGGCCTCCAACGTCTGGTCGACCACCCCCAACGCCTCGTCCAACTTCCGCCCGGCCCGCACGGGCCCGTCGTACTCCTCCTCGACCTCGAACGGGACGAACGCCCCGTCCTCGGTCCGGATGGCGATGTACTCGGCCACTCTTCTCCTCTCGTCAGCACACCGGTCCGTCGACAAGCGCGCAGGCGGGTCGTCGCCGACCGGGAAGCCCGTGCCGACCGCCTCGCCACCCCGGAACACCCGGACCAACGCGCGCTCGGCGGGCTCCACGTCCCCTCCTACCTGCCTGCCCACTCGCGCCACACGGCGCGGCGGGACACCGTCGACCGGCGGCCGACCGCCACCCGCTGGGCGAGCGTCGCCGGTGACCGGAAGAGGATCTCCGCGAGCACCTGGACGCGCAGCGGGACCCGGAAGTTCGCAGGTCGCGGGCCCCGGCGCAGGACCAGGGCCGCCGTCAACGCCGTGAAGTGCGCCAACTGGGCCAAGGCCACCGGGAGGGGCGCGCAGCGCAGCAGCATGAGCAGCCGGTTGCGTTCGTTCCAGCGGTGGAACAGCCGCGATCCGGGGCGGGTGCTCGCGCCGTGCCGGTGGCGGACGCGGGCCGGGCCGACCGACACCACCCGGTGGCCCGCCAGGCGCAGCCGCCACGCCGTGTCGGTGTCCTCGTAGTAGCAGAAGAAGCCCGCCGGGACGCCGCCCACCGCGCGCAGCACGTCCGTCCGGAGCAGCGCCGCGCCGCCGCAGAACCCGAACACCTCGCGCCCGGCGAGCACCAGGTCCGCGCCGTGCCCGTCACGGGTCAGGGCCACCCCCACCGACTGGGTGGACCCGTCCGCGAGCAGCATCGACGAGGTCGCCGCGGCGGCGCCGGGGTCGTCCGCGAGCGCCCGCTCCAGGGCCGCCAGCCAGCCGTCGTCGGGCACGGCGTCGTCGTTGAGCCAGGCCGTGTACTCGGTCTCGACCAGCGGCAGCACGGCCGCCAGGCCGCCCGCGTAACCCCGGTTGCGGTCCAGCCGGACCACCTCCGGCGCGCTCGGGTGCCGGGCGAGCAGCTCGGCGGTGCCGTCGTCGGACGCGTTGTCCAGCACGATCGTCCTCTGTGGACGCTGCCGGGCGAGCGCGTCGAGGCACGCGGTGATGTGGGCGCGACCGCGCCACGTCACCACGACCACCGTCGTACCGGGGGTGGGCACGGCGTGAGACGGTACGCGACGTGCCCAACCTGGTTGTGCTGACCGAGCAGTTGCTGGCCCCCGTGCCCGGCGGGACCGGCCGGTACACCCGCGAGCTGGCCGCCGCGCTGGCCCGCACCGCCCCGCCCGGCTGGGAGGTCACCGGCGCGGTGAGCCGGCAGGCCGACACCTCGGCCGCCCGGGTCCCCGGCGTGCTCGGGCCGAAGGTGCTGCCGCTGCCGCGCCGCGCGCTGATCGCCGCGTGGGAGCACGGCGTCCCGTACTGGCCCGGCGGCGACGCCGTGCACGCGCCCACCCCGCTGGCCCCGCCGCGCGGCCGGGTCGTCGTCACCGTGCACGACACCGTCCCGTGGACCCACCCCGAGACGCTGACCCGGCGCGGCGCGGCCTGGCACCGCAAGGTGGTGTTGCGCGCGGTGTCCCGGGCCCGGGCGATCGTCGTGCCCACACAGGCGGTCGCGGACGAGCTGCGCCGGTACGCGCCGGGCAGCGCGCCCGTGCACGTCGTCCACAACGGGGTCACCGAATTCCCCGCCGAGGAGCCGGTGGACGTGCCCGACCGGTACGTCCTCGCCATCGGCACCATCGAGCCGCGCAAGGGTTTCGACGTGCTGGTCGAGGCCACCGCCGAGCTGGACGTGCCCCTGGTGGTCGTCGGCCCGCAGGGGTGGGGCGGGGTGGACCTGCGCGCGCCGCACGTGCGGCTGCTGGGCCGGCTCACCGACGCGCGGCTGGCCCACGTCCTGCGCCGCGCCGCCGTGCTCGCCGCGCCCAGCCTCGCCGAGGGGTTCGGGCTGCCGGTGGCGGAGGCGATGGCGGCCGGCGTCCCGGTGGTCCACTCCGACGCCCCGGCGCTGGTGGAGGTGGGTGGCGGGGCCGGGCTGGTGGCGCCCCGGGGTGACCGCGCGGCCCTGGTCGAGGCGCTGCGGACGGTGCTGTCCGACGAGGGTGTAGCGCACCGCATAGTGGCCGCCGGCCGCGCCCGGGCACAGGCGTTCACCTGGGACAACGCCGCCCGGGAGGTGTGGTCGGCGCACCTGTCGCCCGGTCGGCCGCGTCCCGTTTGAGCCAATCCCGGGTAACCGGGCCGTCGCCACCCGTACCCTTCACCGCGTGTCGTCCGTCGAACCCAGCGTGCTGATCGACGCCACCGCCGTGCCGACGGACCGGGGTGGCGTCGGGCGGTACGTGGATTCGCTGGTGGCGGCCCTGGACGCGGAAGGCGCGAAGATCAGCGTCGTGTGCCAGCCGCGCGACGCCGACCTCTACACCAGGCTCGCCCCGCACTCCCGCGTGATCGCCGCCGCCGACGCCGTCGCGACCCGCACCGCGCGCCTGACCTGGGAGCAGACCTCGTTGCCGCGCCTGGCCTCCCGCCTGGGCGTGGGGGTCGTGCACTCGCCGCACTACACCGTGCCGCTGGCCAGCCGCGCCGCCTCCGTCGTCACCCTGCACGACGCCACCTTCTTCACCGACCCGGTCCTGCACTCGTCGGTCAAGGCCCGCTTCTTCCGCGCGTGGACGCGGGCGTCGCTGCGCCGGGCCGCGCTGTGCGTGGTGCCCAGCCGGGCCACCGCCGACGAGCTGACCCGCGTCGCCGGCGCCGACCGGCGGGTGCTGCACATCGCCCAGCACGGCGTGGACACCGAGCGGTTCCACCCGCCGACGCCCGAGGAGGTCGCGACCGTCCGGCGGACCCTGTCCCTCGGCGACGCGCCGTACGTGGCGTTCCTGGGCGCGTTGGAGCCGCGCAAGAACGTGCCGGCGCTGATCCGGGGCTTCGCGCAGGCGTGCCGGGGCCGGGCGCACCCGCCGACGCTGGTGCTCGCCGGCCAACCCGGGTGGGACAGCCAGGTGGAACGCGCGCTGGACGCCGTGCCGCACCGCATCCGCGTGATCCGCGCCGGGTACCTGCCGTTCGGGCAGTTGGCCGGGTTCCTCGGCGGCGCGGACGTGGTGGCCTACCCGTCGTTGGGCGAGGGGTTCGGGCTGCCGGTCCTGGAGGCGATGGCGTGCGGCGCGGCCGTGCTGACCACCCGGCGGCTGAGCCTGCCCGAGGTGGGCGGGGACGCGGTCGCGTACTGCGGGGTCGGCGCGGGCGACATCGCGGCGGCGCTGGGCGAGCTGCTCGACGACCCGGCCCGCCGGGCGGCCCTGTCGTCGGCGGCCCTGGTGCGGGCGAAGGACTTCACGTGGTCCACCTCCGCCGCGCGGCACCGCCTGGCCTACGAGAGGGCCTTCCGGACCCACCGCCGCTGACGCCACTAGGGTGGCCGGCGTGACGCGCTACGGAGACGGACTGGCGGTCGTGACCGTCACCTACTCGCCGGGGGAAACCCTGGACACCTTCCTGTCCACCCTGGCGGGGGCGACGACCCGCCCGGTGGCGGTCGTCCTGGCCGACAACGGCTCGACCGACGGCGCGCCCGAGCGGGCGGCGGCGTCGCCCTCGGTGACCTTCCTGCCCACCGGCGGCAACCTCGGGTACGGGGCCGCGGCGAACCGGGGCGTGGCGTCGCTGTCCGACGAGTACGGCTGGGTGGTCGTGGCCAACCCCGACGTGTCGTGGGACCCGGGCTCGCTGGACGTGCTGCTGGAGGCCGCCAAGCGGTGGCCGCGCGGCGGCGCGTTCGGGCCGCTGATCCACGAGCCGAGCGGCGAGGTCTACCCGTCGGCGCGGCGGCTGCCGTCGCTGGGGCGGGGGCTGGGGCACGCGGTGTTCGGCAAGGTGTGGCCGGGCAACCCGTGGACGCGCGAGTACCGGCAGGAGACCGCCGAGGTGCGCGAACGGCCGGCCGGCTGGCTGTCCGGGTCCTGCCTGCTCCTGCGGCGCGAGGCGTTCGACTCGGTGGACGGCTTCGACCCCCGGTACTTCATGTACTTCGAGGACGTGGACCTCGGCGAGCGGCTCGGCCGGGCCGGGTGGCTGAACGTGTACGTGCCGGACGCGTCGGTGACGCACATCGGCGGGCACTCGACGTCGAGGATGTCGAACCGGATGCTGGCGGCCCACCACAGCAGCGCCTACCGGTACCTGTCGGACCGGCACCAGGGGCCGTTGTGGGCACCCCTGCGGTTCGCGGTGCGCACGGGCCTGGGCCTGCGGCTGCGCCTGGTGACCCGCCGGTCCTGAGACCCTCAGCCGTTGAGGCGCTGGGACAGCCCCTGCGGGGGCTGGTCCTGGCCGCCCGACAGGCGCTGCGACAGCGACGGCCGGGACGTCGAGACCTGTTGCACGGTCGGCACCGGGCCGGGCGCGACCCGCAACTCCGGCTCCGGCTGGGGCGCGGGCGGTTGCTGGTGCGCGGGCGGTCCGGCGGCCGGCGGCTGGGCCGGGAGCGGCTGGGTCTGCGGGACCTGGTTCTGCGGGGCCTGGTTCTGGACGGGCTGGGGCTGCGCGGGCAGCGGCTGGGTCTGCGGGGCGCGGCCGGCCGCCGCCTGGGCCGACAGGATCATCGTGGACTCCGGGTCCACCATGCGCGGGTCGGCGGCGTTGACCATCGATCTCGGGATCTGCTGGGTGGCCGACGAGTCCATCGGGCTCGTCATGTTGTCCGGGGTCACGACGTGGATGCCACGTGCACGAGCACGGGCGAGCGCCGCGTCGGCCCGAGCGCGGGGGTCCATCCGGATCTCTCCTGCGTTTCCCTTGGGCCGGCTCCCGGGGAGCCGGCGTGCCGATCGGTGACGCTCCGCGACACCGGACCTGCGCCCGTGTCGTCAAGGTGCTCGTGCCAGAGTATTCGCATCCACGAGCGGAAGTAAGCGGAGGAGGAAAAACGGCATGTCGGAGCTGCAAGGCGCCGAGGCTGTGGTTCTGGTCGGGGGCAAGGGGACCCGCCTGCGGCCACTGACCCTCTCGGCCCCCAAGCCGATGCTGCCCACGGCGGGGGTGCCGTTCCTCACGCACCTGCTCTCCCGCATCCGGGAGGTCGGCATCACGCATGTGGTGCTCGGCACGTCCTACAAGGCCGAGGTGTTCGAGGAGCACTTCGGCGACGGCTCGTCGCTCGGCCTGGAGCTGGAGTACGTCGTCGAGGAGGTGCCACTGGACACCGCCGGCGCCATCCGCAACGTCGCGCACCTGCTGCGCGAGCCCGACGTGATGGTCTTCAACGGCGACATCCTGTCCGGTGTGGACCTGCGCGCCGTGCTGGACACCCACCGCGCGAACGAGGCCGACGTCACGCTGCACCTGGTGAAGGTCGAGGACCCGCGCCGGTTCGGCTGCGTGCCGACCGACGCCGACGGCCGGGTGACGGCGTTCCTGGAGAAGACCGAGAACCCGCCGACCGACCAGATCAACGCCGGCTGCTACGTCTTCAAGCGCTCGGTGATCGAGGCCATCCCCGCCGGCCGGCCGGTGTCGGTGGAGCGCGAGACGTTCCCCGGGCTGCTGGAGTCCGGCGCGCGGCTGCAGGGCCACGTGGACACCTCCTACTGGCTCGACCTGGGCACCCCCGCCGCGTTCGTGCAGGGCTCGGCCGACCTGGTGCGCGGGGTCGCGCCGTCCGCCGCGCTGCCCGCCGCGCCCGGTGACGCGATCGTCCTCGCGGACGCGAAGGTGGACGACGGCGCCCGGCTGACCGGCGGCTCGACCGTCGGCCTCGGGTGCACGGTCGCGTCCGGCGCGGTGGTCGACGGGTCCGTGCTGTTCGACGGCGCGGTGGTCGGCGAGGGCGCGGTGGTCGAGCGCAGCGTCGTCGGGGCCAACGCCCTGGTCCAGGCCGGCGCGGTGGTCAAGGACGCCGTGATCGGCGACGGCGCGGTGATCGGCGCCCGGTGCGAGTTGATCGGCGGCGCGCGGGTGTGGCCGGGTGTCGTGCTGCCCGAGGCAGGGGTGCGGTTCTCGACCGATGCGTAGGACGTGGCGGCCGGACTTCCCGCTGGACCTGGGGGCCGTCGTCGGCCCCCTCCGGCGGGGACCCGGTGACGTCGCGTTCCGCGCGGTCGAGGGCGTCTGGCTGACCGCGAACACGCCGGCCGGGCCCGGCACGCTGCACATCACCCGCCCGGACGCCGTCGAGGCGGAGGCGTTCGGCGCGGGCGCGGAGTGGCTGCTCGACGGCCTGCCCGCGCTGCTGGGCGCGGAGGACGACGACTCGGCCTTCGAGTGCCACCACCCGCTGGTCGCCGAGACCAGACGCCGGCGGCCGGGCGTGCGCCTGGGGTCCACGGGACGCGTGTGGGACTGCCTGCTGCCGGCCGTGCTGGAGCAGAAGGTGACCTCGACCGAGGCGCACCGGTCCTACGCCCAGTTGTGCCGCCGGTTCGGCACGCCCGCGCCGGGGCCGGCGACCGGGATGTTCGTGCCGCCGACGCCGCGCGCGGTGCTGTCGATCAACGACTGGGAGTGGCACAAGGCGGGCGTGGACGGGGCTCGCCGGCGGGCCCTCGTCGCCGCCGCGCAGGTCGCCCACCGCTTGGAGGACGCGGCGCGGCTGCGCGGCGAGGCCGGTCGGGACCTGCTGCGCAAGGTGCCCGGCATCGGGGTGTGGACGGCGGCCGAGGTCGCGCAGCGCGTGTGGGGCGACGCGGACGCCGTCAGCTTCGGCGACTTCCACCTCGCGGGCCTGGTCGGCTGGGCCCTGCTCGGCCGCCCGCTGGACGACGACGGCATGGCCGAGGAGCTGTCGCCCTACTCGCCGCAACGCCACCGCGCGGTCCGGTACGTGGAACTGTCGGGCGCCCGCAAGCCCCGCTTCGCCCCGCGCTTCTCGCCCCGCGACTACCGCGCGATCTGAGCCAGCGCCGCGTCGACCATCGGGAGCAGGTCGTCGGCGTTCGACGGCATGTCGTCCACCGACCACCACCGGAGGTCCACCGACTCCTCGCTGCGCACCGCCCGCGCGTCCACCGGCGCCCGCACCACGAACCGCACGTCGAAGTGCCGGGTCGGCACGCCCAGCGAGCACGTGATCGGGTGCACGTCCAGGTGGACCGGGGTCGGGTCGATGCGCAGCCCGGTGATCCCGGACTCCTCCTCGGCCTCCCGCAACGCGGCCCCGGCCAAGGTCTCGTCGGACGGCTCGCAGTGCCCGCCCAGCTGCAACCACCGGCCCACGCGCGGGTGCAGCGTCAGCAGCGTCCGCCCACCCGTCGCGTCGAGCACCAGCGCGGACGCGGTGATGTGCCCCGGCACGCAGGACCGCTCGCACGCGTCCGGCCGCGCGGCCAGGAAGCCCAGGTACGCCTGGCGCAGCGCCTCCTGCTCCCGCCCGGCCGGCCGCCACGCCGTCAGCACGTCCACCGCGTCCGCGTGCAGGCTCACAGCTCCAGGAACCCTTCCTCGACACCCCGCGGCGCGCGCGGGGTCAACGGCTCGACCGGGTGGCCCACCGCCACCGCGCCCAACGGCTCCCACGTGTCCGGCAGGTCCAGGACGTCCCGGACCACGTCCGGGCAGAAGATCGTGGACGACACCCAGCACGACCCCAGGCCCTCGGCCGCCAGCGCCACCAGCAGGCCCTGCACGGCCGCGCCGCCCGCGATGGTGAACATCGTGCGCTCCGCCGCCGTCCGCGCCGCGTCCGGGTAGCTGTGCGCGCCCTCGGCCACCAGGAACGGCAGCACGACCTCCGGCGCGTCGCGCAGGAAGTCGCCGCGCGCCACCCGCTTGGCGATGCGCTCCTCGGACCACCCGTCGGCCCGCAGGTCGGACCGCCAGCGCTCCCGCATGGCGTCCAGCAGCGCGACCCGACGGGCCCGCAGGTGCACGAACCGGACCGGGCGCGTGTGGTGCGGCGCGGGAGCGGTCAGGGCCGCGCCCACCGCCCGCCGCAGCACCGCGGCGTCCACCGGGTCGGCCGTGAACGACCGCACGGACCGGCGCACCAGCACCGCCTCGGCCCGCCCCTGCGCCACCGCCTCCTCGACGCCCAGCCGGAACAGGTCGTCCTCGATCGGCCGCACCAGGTCCCGCGCCGACGACCCGTCGTCGGCGACCGCGAGGCCCCGCACCACGGCCACCGGCACCGCGCCGAGCTTGCCCTTCACCAGGTCCGCCGCGGCGGCGACCTCGTCGGCCACCGCCACCTCGGTCACCAGCAGCTCGTTGCCCTGCGCGTCCACCGAGCCCGCGTACCGGTGCAGCACCGCGAGCCCGGCCGCGCCGATCGCCGCGTCGGTCTGCCCGACCCGCCACGCCCGGCCCATGGTGTCGGTCACCACGACCGCCACCTCGACCCCCAGCGCCTGGGACAGGGCCGCCCGCAGCGCCGCCGCCGACCCGTCCGGGTCCACCGGGAGCAACGCGATCTCGTCGCCGGCCACGTTCGAGGCGTCCACGCCGGACGCCGCCTGCACGACGCCCAGCTTGTTCTCGGTGATCAGCGTCCGCCCGCGCCGGGCGATCACCCGCACGGCCTCCGCCTCGACGTAGGACCGGCGCACGGCGTCGCGCTGCTCGGGGTCGGCCGGCACGGACACCAGCCGACCTTCCACTTTGGACAGCACCTTGCTGGTCACCACGACCACGTCCCCGGGCTCCAGCCAGGGCGCGGCGGACGCGATCGCGCCCGCCAGGTCGTCACCCGGCCGGAACTCCGGCAGCCCGGTGACCGGCAGGACCGTGACCGCGCCGCCGGCCGCGTGGTCAGCCAACGGAGACACCGGCCAGTTCCAGCGCCGCCCGGGCCATCGCCGCCGTCGCGTCCACATCGGACATCAGCAGCGGCACCGCGCGCACCGCCACGCCGGGCACGTCGCACCGGTCGCCGGTGTGCACCAGCCACCCGTCCAGGACGCCGCCCTCGGTGGTCTTGCGCGACCCGTAGAGCCGGCCCACCGCCTCCGCCGACGTCTCCACGCCGATCGCGGTCAGGCACGCGTCCGCCATCCCGCGCAGCGGCTTGCCGCCGATGATCGGGGACAGGCCCACCACGCCCGCCTCGGTCTTGCGCAGCGCGTCGCGGATGCCCGGCACGGCGAGGATCGTGCCGACGCTCACCACCGGGTTCGACGGCGCCAGCAGCACCGCGTCGGCCTCCAGGATCGCGTCCACCACGCCCGGCGCGGCGGTCGCGGACTCCGCGCCGACCGACGCGAACGACCGCGCCGGCAGCGCCGCGCGGTGCTTGACCCACCACTCCTGGAAGTGGATCGCCCGGGTCTCGTCGCCCTCGGACACGACCACGTGGGTCTCCACCCGGTCGTCGGACATCGGCAGCAGCCGCACGCCCGGCTGCCACCGGTGGCACAGCGCCTCCACCACGGCCGACAGGGGGTACCCCGCGCGCAGCATCCGGGTCCGGACCAGGTGCGTGGCGATGTCCCGGTCGCCGAGGCCGAACCAGGTCGGCTCCGCGCCGTACTCCGCCAGCTCCTCCTTGACCGTCCACGACTCGTCGGCGCGGCCCCAACCGCGCTCCGCGTCGATCCCACCGCCCAGCGTGTACATGCAGGTGTCCAGGTCGGGGGTGATCCGCAACCCGTGCATCCACACGTCGTCCCCGGTGTTCACCACCGCGGTGACCTCGTGCTCCGGAGCACCCAACAACGACTTCAGGCCGACGAGGAACCGAGCCCCGCCGACCCCTCCCACCAGTACGACGACCTTCACGGGACGCCATCCTCCCACCGGGGCCGCAGCGGCCGACACTCAGCGCCAGAACATGAAGGTGCCCTGCCCCAGCCCGGCCCACAGCGGCTCGCCGCCGACGAGTCCGAACACGGTGTAGGACAGGTCGAAGAAGATCGCCGCGATCGCCGGGAACGCGAGCAGCACCGCGAACAGCACCAGCGGCGCCCACGGCCGGGCCTTCGCCCCGAACTGTCGCGCCTGGTAGGACATCCAGGGCTCGATCACGCCCCACCCGTCCAGGCCCGGCACCGGCAGGATGTTCAGCACGAACGCCAGGACCTGGAGCAGCGCGAGGTAGGACAGCGCGGCGGCCAGGCCGGCGGGCGGCTGGAAGAGCAGCACCGAGAGGCTGAGCAGCGCGCCGAGCACCAGGTTGCTCACCGGCCCGGCCAGCGAGACCAACGACTCGACCCGCTTGTTGCGCAGGGCGTGGTGGTTGATCCACACCGCGCCGCCGGGCAGCGGGATGCCGCCGAACGCCAGCAGCACCAGGGGCAGCACCAGGGACATGATCGGGTCGGTGTAGTGGCGGATGTCCAGCGTCAGGTAACCGCGTGCTTTCACCGCGTAGTCGCCACCCTTGTAGGCGACGACCGCGTGCCCGAACTCGTGCAGGCACAGGGAAACCGCCCAGCCGCCGAGCACGAACAGCACGGTGCCGGCGATCACCACGGGGTCGTCGATCGGGCTCTCCCGGTCGCCGAAGAGGGTCAGCACGGCGCCTGCCACCGTGATCGCGAGCAGGCCGAGGAACAGTGGACTGGGTCGCACCGCTGATCGCTTCACCCCACCAGTGTGGCCCCCTCGGCGCGGTGGCCGACAAGGCAGGCGGCTTTGGGCCGTCCGGGCGGCGGTTGTCGCTCGGTGTGCCGTGCGAATCACCGTCTGTGCTGCCAGTCAAGGTTTTCGCCGCCGATCGCGGGAATATCCCCCGTCCTGTGGACTCGGCTTGACCGGGTGTTGTGACACAGGTGTAATCACATCGGTGTCATTCGTCGTTGTGGGGACGGCGAGTGGTGTCCGCCAACCGGGGAGAGCGGAAGGCGAGGAGGCGGACGGTATGCGGGAATTCGACGGGGGTCGTGAGGTGGACGGGGACGCGCCGGCGCGGGAGTCGGTGGTGTTCACGGAACTCTTCGACGCGACCGACGAGCAGGACTGGCAGGAGCGCGCCCTGTGCGCGCAGACCGACCCGGAGGCGTTCTTCCCGGAGAAGGGCGGCTCGACGCGCGAGGCCAAGCGGATCTGCCTGGGCTGCGAGGTGCGCTCCGAGTGCCTGGAGTACGCGCTGCAGCACGACGAGCGCTTCGGGATCTGGGGCGGGTTGTCCGAACGGGAGCGGAGGAAGCTCAAAAAGCGCGCCGTGTGATCGTTTCGCCGCGCTCTGCCTTACCGTGTCGTCCACGGGTTGTCGGACGGACGGGAGCGGCACTTGACGAGCGGCGCCACTCCACGGCTGCGCACCGTGCCCGTGCTGGCCGTGCTGGTGTGCCACGACGGCGACCAGTGGCTGGGCACGGCCCTGTCCGCGCTGCGCCGGCAGCGCCCCCGGCCGCGGCACGTGATCGCCGTCGACACCGGGTCCCTCGACCGCACGCCGAAGATCCTCGCCGAGGCGGCGGAAGGTACCGATCGGGTGATCGACGGGGTGCTGACGCTGCCCCGCGGCACGGGGTTCGCCGAAGCGGTCCACGCGGCCGTCGACCACGCGGTCCAGCGCTGGGGTGACCCCGGGGCCTGGCTGTGGCTGCTGCACGACGACTGCGCGCCCGACCCGGACTGCCTGTCGCTGCTGCTGACCGCCGCCGAGGTGTCGCCGTCGGCGGCCGTGCTGGGCCCGTTGAGCCTGGACTGGGCCGACCCGCGGCTGGTGGTCGAGGCGGGGTTGTCCACGGACTCGTCGGGGCACCGGCAGACCGGCATCGGCGGGGTGGAGTTCGCCGGGGCGTTCCACCAGAGCACCGAGGCGCTGGCCGTGCCGTCGGCCGGTTCGCTGATCCGGCGCGCGGTGTGGGAGTCGCTGGGCGGTTACGACCGGAAGCTGCCGCTGCTGCGCGACGACATCGACTTCGGCTGGCGCGCCAACCGCGCCGGGCACCTGGTGCTGTCGGTCCCGGTGGCGCGGATGCGGCACGTGCGGGCGGCGTCGCGCGGGATGCGCAAGCTGGACGCGGCGGTCGCCCGGCCCGGCCCGCTGCTGCGCGGGGTGGACCGCGCGCACGGGTTGCGGACGTTCCTGGTCAACTGCGGCGGCTTGGCGTTCCTGTGGGGCGTGCCGCGGCTCGCGGTGCTCGGGTTGTTGCGCGCGCTGGGTTTCCTTGTGGTGCGGAGGTTTTCCGATGCGCGGGGGGAACTGGGCGCGGTCGGGTACGTCCTGGGTGGACGCGCCGGGCTGCGCGCGGGCCGGGCGGCGCGGCCGGCGAAGGGCGTGGTGCGCGGGCTGTTCACGACGCGGATCACCAGGCTGCGCAACGCCGTTCGCGGCGCGTCGGCGTACCTGATCCGGCGGAGGGTCGAGGCCGACGCGGCGCTGGGCCGGCTGCCGGAGGACGACGTGCGGCCGGTCGCGTGGTCGCCACCGTCCGAAGTGGAGCGTCGGGTGGTCGGTCCGGCGGCGCTGCCGGCGGGTGTCCTGTCGCGGCGGCGGCCGGTGCGGGTGACCGGCGGGTTGCGGCGGCCGGCCACGACGGTGCCGGTGGAAGCGCCGCTGCGGGGCTCGTTGCGCCCGTCGCCGCGGCCGCGGCCCTCGCCCGTGCCGCGCGGCGGGTCCGTGGTGTTCGTCGAGGTCGACCGGGCCAGGGTGCTGTGGTCGCTGGTGCTCGGCCCGCCGCTGGTGCTGGTGCTGGGCCTGGCGGTGTTCGGGGTGCTGGCCAACGCGGCGCGGATCGGGTTGGACCTGTCCGGCGGGCGGTTGCTGCCGGTGCCGGCGCTGGGCGAGGTGTGGTCGGAGTACCTGGCGGCGTGGCACCCGGTGGCGGGCGGGACGTCGGCCCCCGCGCCGGCGGCGCTGGCCGTGCTGGGCACGTTCGGCGTGCTGGTCGGCGGGCCGGCGGTCGCGGTGGCCGGGTTGCTGGTGTTCAACGCGCCGCTGGCCGGGTTGTCGGCTTACGCGGCGACGCGGCGGCTGCCCGTGCGGCGGCCGGTCCGGGCGGTGGTGGCGGCGGCGTACGCGCTGGTCCCGGCGGCGACGTCGGCGGTGAGCCAGGGGCGGCTGGACGTCGTCGTGGTCCACGTGTTCCTGCCGGCGGTGTTCGCCGGGGTGCTCGCGGTGCTGCGCGGCGGGTCGGGGACGTCGTGGCTGCCGGTCGCGTCCGGGACGGCGCTGGGGCTGGCCGTGGTGGGCGCGTTCTCGCCGCTGGTGCACGCGCTGGTGGCGGTGGGAGCGCTGGTCGGGTTCGTCGCCGTGCCGGGGCGGGTGGGCGACGGGCGGCGGCGGGTGGCCGGGCTGTTCATCGTGGTGCTGCTGCCGATGGCGCTGCTCATGCCGTGGCCGGCGGTGGTCCTGCAGCACCCGTCGATCGTGCTGCACGGGGTGGGCGCGTTCGTGCCGACGCCGGACGCGGGTGTGCTCGACCTGCTGGCGCTGCGACCGGGCGGGCCGGGGGCGCTGCCGTTCGTGGGCGCGGTGGTGGTGCTGTTCGCGGCGGGGGCGCTGGTGTCGCGGTTCTCGCGGCCGATGGTGCCCGGGTTGGTGGTGGTCGTCGGGGCCGGGCTCGCCGTGGTCGTGCTGCGGACGGTCGAGGTGTCGCCGGTCGTGGGCGGGTCGGCGGAGCGGGGCTGGGTCGGCGCGCCGCTGGTGGTGGCGTCGTGGGGCTTGCTGTGGGTGGTGCTGGCGGCTTGTCGGCGTGATGCCCGGCCGGTGCGTTTCGGGCGGGCGTTCGCCCTGGGTGGGGTGCTGGCGGTGGTGGCGCTGGCGGGGTGCGGGTTCGTCGGGATGCGGTCCGGGCCGTTGACCGCCGACGCGGCTCGGCTGCCCTCGACCGTGGCGCAGGAGTTGCCCCGGACGGGTCGGTCGGTGCTGGTGCTCGGGACGCCCACGCGGCAGGTGGCCGGGCGGATGCCCGCCTTCGGCGACGACGACCTCGTCCCGGTGCCCGGGGCGGCGTCCCGGCTGGACCGGTGGCGCCGGGACCTCGTGGGCGGGGACGCGCGGGCGGCCCGGACGGCGTTGGCCCAGGCGGCGGCGTCGGGGGTGGCGTTCGTGGTGACGGAGGACCGGGCGTCGGGGCAGCGGCTGCGGGACGCCGTGGGTGACCTGGTCGCGGTCGCGCCGCCGATGTCGGACGGTCGGCCGGTGTACCGCGTGCAACTGGCGGCGGGGAACGCGGTGCTGCTGTCGCCGGAGCTGGCACGACGGGCGCGGACCGGGGGGATGCCGCCGGACTCGCTCGGGGTGCCCGGCATCGCCCCGGTGGAGTCCGCCGCGCCCGAGGTGGGCGTGCGGGTGTCGGAGGGGCCGGAGGGGCGGTTGCTGGTCGTCGCGGCGGAGGAGGAGCCGGGGTGGTCGGCGACCGTCGACGGGCGGGCGGTGGCCGTGGTGCGGGCTTGGGGGCACCTGGTCGGGGTGCCGGTGCCGGCCACGGCCTCGGAGGTCCGGGTCGAGGCGTCCAGCACACTCCGGGAGTTGTTGTTGCTGGTCCAGGCCGCTGCCGCGCTGTTCACCGCCTTGACCGCCATCCCCTCGCGGCGGCGGTCCTGAGGATCGGGAACGCCGCGCGGCAGGCCCCCGGGGAACGAACCGAGGCCCTTCCCGGGGCTTGGCAGCCCGTCGAGAGCGGTCCGCGCCGGGCTATTCGCCGTCGATGACGTCCGGGTCCAGGCCCAGGTAGTTGGCGACCTGCTCCACCAGGACGTCGTGGACCAGGTCGGCCAGGTCCGAGCCGTCCTTCGCCCGGGCCTCCAGGGGGCGGCGGTAGAGGACGATGCGGGCTCGGCGGTCCGTGCCCGCCGGGAGCAGGCGGGCCAGGGGGACGTTGCCGTCCTCGACCACGTCGCCGTCCTCGGACGTCGCCTGGACGTCCGGGACGTCGTCCACCGCCACGTCCAGCTGGGTCAGCTCGGTGCGCCAGCGCGCCTCGATGGGCTCCAGGGCCTCCAGGACCAGGGCGTCGAAGCGTTCCGCCCGGCTGCGGGCCGCCGGGAGGGTGGCCGGGTACAGCGGGCCGCGCAGGCCTCGGCCGTGGCGGTCGCGCCTGCGTCGGCTCGACGGGCCTTGACGTCGGGAACCCCTGGCCATCACCACGGCGTACAGGTTAGTTGCCCCGGCCGGCGGGGTGGTCACCAGGCGGGCCGGCGGGGGTCGAGTCGGCCAAGTCCACCGACGCGCTGAGGGCAATCCAACACACCTGCGCCCGGACGCGATATCGTCCCCGCCGTGCGGAGCGTGAGACGGTGCTCGCGAACCGGGTGCGCGAACCCGGCAGTCGCCACGCTCACGTACGCCTACGCGGACTCCACGGCGGTCGTCGGACCCCTGGCCACCTACTCCGAGCCGCACAGCTACGACCTCTGCGAGGAGCACGCCCTGCGCCTCACCGCGCCGCGCGGCTGGGAGGTCGTCCGGCACCAGGGGCAGTTCGTCGCCCCCGAACCCACCGTGGACGACCTGACGGCGCTGGCCGAGGCCGTGCGGGAGGCCGGGCGAGCGGATCGGCCGGTCGAGGCGCCCGAGGTGCCGGCGGGCACGATCCGACGAGGTCACCTGCGCGTCCTGCCCGATCCGAACGAAGACTGAACGGACCCGACACGGCTCTGACAGCCGCGCCGGTAGGCTTCGGCACGCCCACGTCAAGAGCCAATCCGGGAGTGTGGCTGTGCGCGATCTGTCCGGCATCGTCAAGGCCTACGACATCCGCGGTGTCGTCGGTGAGCAGCTGGACGCGGACGTCGTCCGCGACTTCGGCGCGGCCTTCGCGCGGCTGGTCGGCGGGCCCGCCGTCGTCGTCGGCCACGACATGCGCGAGTCCTCGCCGGGGCTGGCCGCCGCGTTCGCCGAGGGCGTGACCGCGCAGGGCGTGGACGTCGTCAGCATCGGCCTGGCCAGCACGGACATGCTCTACTTCGCCTCCGGCAAGCTCGACCTGCCCGGCGCGATGTTCACCGCCAGCCACAACCCGGCCAAGTACAACGGCATCAAGCTGTGCCGCGCGGGCGCCGCGCCGGTCGGCCAGGACTCCGGGCTCGCGCAGATCCGCGCCGACGTCGAGCAGGGCGTCGCGGACGCCGAGGGGGTGACCCCGGGCACGGTCTCCGAGCGGGACATGCTCACCGACTACGCCGCCTACCTGCACGAGCTGGTCGACCTGTCCGGCTCCCGGCCGCTGAAGGTCGTCGTGGACGCGGGCAACGGCATGGGCGGGTACACCGTCCCGAAGGTGTTCGAGGGTCTGCCCGTCGAGGTCGTCCCGATGTACTTCGAGCTCGACGGCAGCTTCCCCAACCACGAGGCCAACCCGCTGGACCCGAAGAACATCGTGGACCTGCAGGCCCGGGTCAAGGAGGAGGGCGCGGACGCCGGTGTCGCGTTCGACGGCGACGCCGACCGCTGCTTCGTGGTGGACGAGCGCGGCGAGCCGGTGTCCCCGAGCGCCATCACCGCGCTGGTCGCGGTGCGCGAGCTGGCCAAGGACCCGGGCGGCACGGTCATCCACAACCTGATCACCTCGCACGCGGTCCCCGAGATCGTCCGCGAGCACGGCGGCACGCCCGTGCGCACCCGCGTCGGCCACTCCTTCATCAAGGAGGAGATGGCCCGCACCGGCGCGATCTTCGGCGGCGAGCACTCCGCCCACTACTACTTCCGCGACTTCTGGCGCGCCGACACCGGCATGCTGGCCGCGCTGCACGTGCTGGCCGCGCTCGGCGAGCAGGACGGTCCGCTGTCCGCTCTGACCAGCGCCTACGAGCGCTACGCCGCCTCCGGCGAGATCAACTCGACGGTGGCCGACCAGGCGGGCAGGCTCGCGGCGATCAAGGCGGAGTTCGGCGCTCGCGAGGGCGTCACGCTCGACGAGCTGGACGGCCTCACCGTCGCCCTGCCCGACGGCTCGTGGTTCAACCTGCGCGCCTCCAACACCGAGCCGCTGCTGCGGCTCAACGTCGAAGCCGCCGACGCGGCCTCCGTCGCCGCGCTGCGCGACGAGGTCCTGGCGATCGTGAGGGGATGACAGACGTGGCCGTCCAACTCGACCCCCGGCTGCTGGAGATCCTGGCCTGCCCGTGCCCGGAGCACGCGCCGCTCAAGCCCGGCACCGCCGCCGACCCGCAGGCCGACTTCCTGACCTGCACGTCGTGCGGCCGGTCCTTCCCGGTGCGGGAGGGCATCCCGGTGCTGCTGCTCGACGAGGCTGTCGAGCCGTCGGCGGGGTGACCCGGTGCTCGACGACAGCCTCCTCGACGACCAGGCCCGGCTGGCCGAGGTGGACACCAGCGGCCTGCTGAGGGCCGCCGCGCGGGCGGGCGCGCAGGTCCGGGCCACCGCCGAGGCGGCGGAGGAACTGGGCGTGCGGCGCGTGTTCGCCGAACGGCCGCGCGCCCTGGTGCTGGTGACCCGGCCGGGCGTGGCGCCCGCCGTGGCCAAGCTGGTGACCGCGCTGCTGGGACCGGCGTGCCCGGTGCCGGTCGTGGTCGCCGACGACGTGCCGACCTGGGTCGGCGCGCTGGACGTGGTCCTCGCGCACACCGAGGACCCCGGTGACGTGGTGCTGGCCGAGGCCGTCGACCGGGCGGGCCGGCGGGGCGCGCGGGTGCTGCTGACCGCCGAGCCGGACGGCCCGGTGGCCGCGTCGGCGGCGGGGCACGCGCTGCTCATCCCGCCGCGCGTGCCGGTGCCGCAGGGGTTCGGGTTCGCCCGCGCGTTCGCCGCGTGGGTGGTGGCGCTCGACGCGCTCAAGCTGCTGGACGTGGACGTCAGCCTGGTCGCCGACGAGCTGGACCGCGAGGCCGAGCGCGACCACCCGATGCACGAGTCGTTCGTCAACCCGGCCAAGTCGCTCGCGCTGCGCGTCGCCGACCGCACCCCGCTGCTGTGGGGCCTGGACGAGCCGGCGACGGCCGTCGCGGCGCACGGCGCGGGCGTGCTGGCCTGCTACGCGGGCCTGGTGAGCGACGTCGCGGGCTACCCGCAGGCGCTGACCAGGTCGGTGCTGCACCGCCGGGCCGTGCACGGCACGTCCGGCGCGGACATCTTCGCCGACCCGGACGACGAGTCCGACGGCCTGGTGCGGGTGCTGCTGCTGGCCGTGCGCCAGGGCCGGCCCGCCGAGATCGCGCGGCGGGCCGCGCAGGACACCTTGCCGGGAGCCGACGTGCTCGAACCGGCCGAGGAAGTGACCGGCGGCGACGCGGTGTGCTCCGCGCTGCTCGCCCTGCGGTTCGAACTGGCCGCGCTGTACCTGGGGCTGGCGGCGGGGACGCTGGGTGGCCCGGGGCTGTACGCGCCGGCCGTGTGAGGGGAATTTCGCTGTGGAACTGCTGCACAACGCGGTGCGGGCGTACGCGTGGGGATCGCGTACGGCCATCGCCGAGCTGCTCGGGAGGGAGGTGCCCGCGCCGCACCCGGAAGCCGAGCTGTGGATGGGGGCGCACCCCGGCGACCCGTCCCGGGTGCTGCGGTCCGACGGCGAGCGCTCGCTGCTCGACCTGCTGGCCGAGGACCCGGACGCCCAGCTCGGGCCGCGGTGCACCGGGCGGTGGGGGAGCAGGCTCCCGTTCCTGCTCAAGGTCCTGGCGGCCGACGAGCCGCTGAGCCTGCAGGCGCACCCGTCGGCCGAGCAGGCCGCGCTGGGGTTCGCGCTGGAGGAGAAGACCGGCGTGCCGATCGAGTCGTCGGTGCGCAACTACAAGGACCCGTCGGCCAAGCCCGAGCTGATCTGCGCGCTGACCGAGTTCCACGCGCTGGCCGGGTTCCGGGCGCCGGAGCGGACCGTGGCGCTGCTGCGGTCGCTGGAGGCGCCGGACCTCACCCCGTACACCGAGCTGCTGGCCGCGCAGCCGGACGAGAACGGGCTGCGCGCCCTGTTCACCACGTTGATCACGCTGCCGCAGCCGGCGCTGGACGCCCTGCTGCCACAGGTGCTCGACGCGTGCGTGCTGCACGTGAAGGAGCGCGGCGAGTTCGACCTGGAGTGCCGCACCGTCCTGGAGCTGGGCGAGGCCTACCCCGGTGACGCGGGCGTGCTGGCCGCGATGCTGCTCAACCGGCTGGTGCTCAAGCCCGGCGAGGCGATCCACCTGCCGGCCGGCAACCTGCACGCCTACCTGCACGGCACCGGCGTGGAGATCCTGGCCAACTCGGACAACGTGCTGCGCTGCGGCCTGACGCCCAAGCACGTGGACGTGCCCGAGCTGATGCGGGTGCTGGACTTCACGTGCGGCGACATGGCGGTGCTGACCGGCGACGAGACCGGGCCCGGCGTGTGGACCTACCGGACGCCCAGCCCGGAGTTCGAGCTGTCCCGCCTGGAGCTGGCCGCGGGCGGCGAGACCCGCGTGGACCACCACGGCCCGCAGATCCTGCTCGTGACGCAGGGCGAGGCGCGGCTGTCGTGCGGCGGGCAGGAGCTGGCGGTCGCGCGGGGGCAGTCCGTGTGGGTGCCCGCGGCCGACCCTGCGGTGGTCGTCACAGCCGACGAGCCGACCCGGCTTTTCCGGGCGACATCGGGTAGCGATTAAGGTCTGCGCACTAGGGTCACACCGACACCGGCAAACCGGACGTTTTGGGTGAGGGAGCAACCGTGTCAGCAGGAGGCGGTACCAGGGCGATCATCGCCGCGTTGGTGGCCAACGCCGGGATCGCGTTGGCGAAGTTCGTCGGCTTCCTGATCACGGGGTCGTCGTCGATGCTCGCCGAGGCGGTGCACTCGGTCGCCGACACGTCGAACCAGGGCCTGTTGTTGCTGGGGCAGAAGACGTCCCAGCGCAAGGCGACGCTGAACCACCCGTTCGGCTTCGGCCGGGACCGGTACTTCTACTCGTTCGTCGTGGCCCTGCTGCTGTTCAGCCTGGGCTCGGTGTTCGCGCTCTACGAGGGCATCCACAAGCTGGAGGCCCACGAGCCGCTGTCCTCGCCGTGGGTCGCGGTCGGCATCCTGGTGGTGGCGATCGGCCTGGAGACCTACAGCTTCAAGACCGCGATCCACGAGTCGAAGCTGATCAAGGGCGACGCGACGTGGTGGCAGTTCATCCGCCAGTCGAAGGTGCCCGAGCTGCCCGTGGTGCTCCTGGAGGACCTGGGCGCGCTGGTCGGCCTGGTGCTGGCCCTGTTCGGCGTGGGCCTGTCGATGCTGACCGGCAACCCCGTGTGGGACGCCATCGGCACCATCTGCATCGGCGTGCTGCTCGGCGTGATCGCGATCATCCTGATCGTGGAGATGAAGTCCCTGCTCATCGGCGAGGGCGCGGCCCCGGCGGAGCTGGACGTGATCGTGGACGAGCTGGCGGCGGGCAAGGTCCAGCGGGTCATCCACATCAAGACCCAGTACATCGGGCCGGACGAGATGCTGGTGGCGGCGAAGATCGCGCTCAACCCGGGCCTGACGGTGACGGAGGTGGCGGAAGCCATCGACGCGGCCGAGCAGCGCGTGCGCAACAAGGTCCCGGCGGCCCGGCTGATCTACCTGGAGCCGGACCTGGACCGCTCGCTGACCACGTCGTAGCGCTCGACGACCCGCTTGGCCGCGTACTGGTCGCCGCGGCGGGCCCGGTCTTCCAGTTCGGCGTACTGGCCGCGTTCCGCGAGGAGCGCGGCCAGAACCACCTGCGCCGGGCGTGAACCGCCGTCGGCCAGCTCCCGCAGCTTGGCCGCGTTGCCCACCTTGGCCAAGTGCGTCGGCACCCAGCCCGCCGCCGTGCCGGTGGCCCTGGCCAGGTGGAGGGCTTCCGCCCACCGGCCTTCGGCGGCCAGCAGCTCCAGCAGCAGCAGGTCGCGCAGGGGGTTGCGGTCGTCGTTCGCCATCAGTCCGCGGACCGCTTCGATCGCCCGGTCCCGGCGGCCGTGGCCGGCGAACGCGTCGACGAGCGCGTGGACGGCGTCGAACCGCTCCGCGGGAATCACCGCCAAGGCCACCGCCAACTCCTCCTCGCCGTGGTCGAGCAGCAGCTCGAACAACCGCATCGAGCCGACCAGTCGGGTCTGCGGAATCATCGAGATCTGCTTTTCCAGCAGGCTCCGGAGCGCGATGACTCCTTGCTCGACTCTGCCGTTCACCAGGTCGTCCTCCGCGAGGTGGCGGGCCGCGTGAGGCGATCCGGCAGCCGCGAGCCAGCGGAGCCGTTCGGTGTTGCCGGCCGCCGCGAACCGCTCGGCGAGCCAGCGGTCGATCCAGGAGCCCGTGCTTTCCCGTACCACGTGCAGTGCCTCGTCCCAGCGGCCGTGGTCGGCAAGGACGGTGGCCAGGACCTCGCGCTTGCGGTTGCGCCTCAGCCAGGCGACCACTTCCTCGACCAGCCCAGCCCGAACGGCCGCACCGACCCACTCGGTGCTGTGGACGTGCGGGTTGGCGGCGAGCAACGCGGCGACGTCGTCCGCTTGGCGGTGGTCGACCAGGACGTCGAGCATCTTGGCCGCCGACTCGGCCGAGCTGTGGGCGGCGGCGGTCCGGTGGAGCGCGCTGCCGTGGCGGTGCCTCAGCCGGTGGAAGGCGTTGCGGGCCAGGCGGAACTGGTCTTCCGGGTCGGTCGTGTGGGCGACCAGGGCGTCCCAGAACGACGTCGGCGTGAGGGCCCACCGGCGTGACGTGCGGGCGTGTTGGTCCAGGTAGTCGTGGATGTCGTACCCATCCGGCGGGCCCACGCCGGCGGAGATCCGCTTCGGCAGCAGAGCGGCGATGCCGGTGCGGTCCTGGGCCGCGACGTGCATGCCCCGCTCGAACCAGTCCTCCGGGGCGTCCACCCGGTCCTCGTCGGACAGGTACCCAGGGGCGGCATCAACCAGGAAACCGCTGGTCAGCAACGCCCGATGGCCCAGCCTGCGAGCATCCAAGGCCGCAGTGACGATGGCGGTCGCGTAGCGGTCGTCCGGGGTGTCGGGATGCTCGTAGCACTCCACCAGCATGGGGCCGCCGGACATCGTCTGGATGACCTTCCGGCCCTCGCCCGACGCGGCAACGGCCCGCCGCAGCCTGGGATCATCCGACCCGCGCGCGGCAGCCACCAGCTCAGCGCTGAACGAAGACGCGACCCGCACACGAGACACCTTGTGCTGCAAAAGGCTCCGCACGTGCGAAGGCTCGGCGACGAACCGCGCCCAGTACTCCGGCCACAACGTCCCCAGCACCACCACCGGCCCCGGACCCTCCAGCAGCCCCCGCAACGCGGCCGCCGCCTCCTCCGTCAGGTGGTTCTGGGTCTCGTTCAGCCACAGCACGGTCCGCGCCGGCACACCGCGCTCCAGCAAGACCAGCAAGTCCTCGGCCGTGCGCGGGTACACCACCGGCCAGTCGGCGAAGTGCCGCAGCACCGCCTCGTACAACGCCCGGGTCTTCCCCGTGGACGACTCACCGGTCAGCACCACCATCGCCGACCGCCGAGCACCCGACAGCGCATCGACCTCATCGTCATGCGCACGCCGCACATAAGGCGGCAAATCAGGCAAACGGCCCGCGCCCACCGTGATCGCCGGGTGGACATCCAGGTCGAACGGATGCCACTCCGCGATCACCCGTGCGGTGGGTGCGGGCCGTCCAAGAGCACCGAAGTGGACCCCTCCGGTGATCGAGCCGGCCTGGACGACGGTGGTCGCCTCGCCGGACAGCTCGTTGCGCACCGGACCGGTCACGGTGAGCGACGCTACGGCACCTCGTCCGGCTTGACCACGGGCACGTTCGTGGCCCCGTGCCCCTTGCCCAGCAACGAGTGCCGCCGGCTGTACGCGAAGTACACGACCACGCCCAGCGCCATCCACGCCAGGAACCGCACCCACGTCAACGCGGTCAGGTTCAGCATCAGCCACGCGCACGCGATGATCGACAGGACCGGCACCAGCGGCACCAGCGGCACGCGGAAGCCGCGCGGCAGGTCCGGCCGGGTCTTGCGCAGCACCAGCACGCCCGCCGACACCAGCACGAACGCGAACAGCGTGCCGACGTTGACCATCTCCTCAAGCTTGCCCGCCGGGAAGAAGCCCGCCGCGATCGCGACCAGCACGCCGATTAGCACCGTGATCCGGTACGGCGTGCCGTGCTTGCCGGTGCGCGCCAGGCCGCGCGGCATCAGGCCGTCGCGGGACATCGCGAACAGCACCCGCGACTGGCCCAGCATGAGCACCATCACGACCGTCGTCAGCCCGGCCAGCGCGCCGACCGAGATGACCGTCGCCGCCCAGTCCACGCCGTTCTCGGCGAACGCCGTGGCCAGCGTCGCGCGGGACCCGTCCGGCTGGGTCTTGAGCCGGTCGTAGGGCAGCATGCCGGTGATCACCAGCGACACCGCCACGTACAGCACGGTCACGATCGCCAGCGACCCCAGGATGCCCCGCGGCACGGCCTTCTGCGGGTTGCGCGTCTCCTCGGCGGTGGTGGCGACCACGTCGAAGCCGATGAACGCGAAGAACACCAGCGACGCCGCCGCGAGCAGCCCCAGCACGCCGTAGGTGCTGCCCTCGAAGCCGGTGAGCAGCGAGAACAGCGACTGCTCCAGCCCGGTCGCGGTGGAACCGCCGGTCTGCGCGGGCGGGATGTACGGGCTGTAGTTCGCGGCCTTGATGTACCCGATGCCCAGCACGATGACCAGCAGCACCACGGCGACCTTCACCGCCGTGATCACCGCGCTGACCCGCGAGGACAGCTTCGTGCCCACGACCAGCAGCACGGTCAGCGTCGCCACCAGCAGCAGCGAGCCCCAATCGACCTCGAACCCGGCCACGACCGCGGTCGTCTTCAGGTCCAGGCCGAGTTGCCCGAGCACCGCCTGGAGGTACAGCGACCACCCCTTGGCCACGGCCGCCGCGCCGACCGCGAACTCCAGCACGAGGTCCCAACCGATGATCCACGCCATGAACTCGCCGAACGTGGCGTACGAGAACGTGTACGCGCTGCCCGCCACCGGCACGGTGGACGCGAACTCCGCGTAGCACAGCGCGGCGAGCGCGCAGGCCACGGCGGCGAGCACGAACGCCAGCGACACCGACGGCCCGGCGAGGTTGCCCGCCGTGGACGCCGTCAGCGTGAAGATGCCCGCGCCGATGACGACGGCGACGCCGAAGACCGTGAGGTCCCACGCGGTGAGGTCCTTGCGGAGCCGGGTGTCCGGCTCGTCGGTGTCGGCGATCGACTGTTCGATCGACTTGGTGCGCCAAAGCCCGTTCCCCGGCACGGTGCTTCTCCTCCTCGTCGAGGGTTGTCCTGACGTCGGGCCAGCCTAGAGCCCGGCCGCCAACCGGTAGCTTTCCCCACATGACCGTGCTCTGCCTGGACGTGGGCTCGACCTGGACCAAGGGCGCCCTGGTGTCGGCCGACGGCGACCTGCTCGGGACCGCGCAGCGGCCGACGTCGCCGCCCGAGGTGCTGGACGGGATCGCCGCCGTGTCGGCCGAGCTGGTCGGTGCGGCCGAACCGGGCGGCGCGGCCGGCGCGTCGGGGCCGGCCGGCGCGTCGGGGCCGGTCGGCCCGGCGGGGTCGGTCAGCGCGGCCGGGTCGACAGGTGCGGTCGAGGTGTTGGCGTGCTCGTCGGCCGGTGGCGGGTTGCGGCTGGCGGTGGTGGGGCAGGAGCGGCTGGTCAGCGCCGAGGCCGGGTACCGGGTGGCGCTGTCCGCGGGCGCCCGGGTCGTGCACGTCTCGGCGGGCCTGCTCGACGGTCCCGGCCTGCGGGCGTTGCGCGCGGCGAAGCCCGACCTGGTGCTGCTCGTCGGCGGCACGGACGGCGGCGACACGTCGGTGCTGCTGCACAACGCGGACCGCATCGGCCGCAACCGGCTGGCGTGCCCGATCGTGCTGGCCGGCAACGTCGAGGCCCGCGACGCCGCCCTGGCCGCCCTGGCCGGGCGCACGGTGGTGGCCGCCGACAACGTCCTGCCCGACGTGGGCGAACTGGCCCCCGGCCCGGCCCGGTCGGCGATCCGCGAGGTGTTCCTGCGGCACGTCATCGGCGGCAAGGGCCTGTCCCGCGGACCGCGCTTCCGCCGCATGGTGCGCGCCGTGACGCCGGACGCCGTCCTCAAGGGAGTGTCGCGTTTGGCCACCCAGGACAGCGAGGGCGCCGTCCTGGTGGTGGATGTGGGCGGCGCCACAACGGATGTCTACTCGGCCGTCTCCACTGTGGACACCAAGGAGCGCACCGTCGCGCTCCCGCCGGACCGCCGCACCGTCGAGGGCGACCTGGGCATGCGCTGGTCCGCGCCCGGCGTGGTGGCCGAGGCGGTCGCCGAGAAGCTGATCGACAAGACCGAGGCCGCCACGCTCGCCGCCGAGGCCGACCGGCGCGCGGCGGACGTCCGCTACCTGGCCGAGGACCCCACCGTGGACCTCCGCCTGGCCGCGCTGGCGGCGGTCCTGGCCGTCCGCCGGCACCTGCGCCTGGTGGACGGGCAACTCGGTCCGCAGGGCGCCGGTCGCCTGGTGTTGTCCGGCGGCGTGTTCCGCCACGCGCCGGACCTGTCCGAAGTGGACCGCACGCTGCGCGGGGACCCGGTGCTGCGCCCGATCCTGAAGTCGGCCGCGATCGCGGTGGACCGCGCCTACGTCCTGGCCCCGGCGGGCCTGCTCGCCGACACCGGCCGGGTGGCCGCCGCCGACCGGCTGCTCACCCACCTCGGCTAGTCACATCCCGCCGAACCGGCGCAACGCGTCGAGGTCGGGCACCAGGACGTCGCGCCGGACGTGGCTCACCACCACGCCCGCGCGGCGCAGGTCGCTGAACGCCTTCTCCGCCGTCCGGGGCTTCATGCCCGCGATGGACGCGAGTTCGACCTTCGTCAGCGGGACGCCGAGCACCCAGCCGCCGGCCTGCTCCGTGCCGTGGGCCTGGACCAGCTCGGCCAGCACGCGCGCCACCCGTTCCGCCGCGGGTCGGGCGAGGAAGTCGCGGCGGCGGTCGTTGACCCAGCGCAGGCGCTCGTTGAGCATCGTGATCAGCTCCACGAACATGTCGGTGCGCCGGTGCATGAACGCCATCAGCTCGTTCGACGTGATCAGCCGGGCGACGACGTCACCGCAGGTCACGATGGTCGCCGACCGCCGTCTGCCGTCCATGGCGGCCATCTCGCCGACCAGGTCGCCGCGGCCCCGGACGCCCAGCAGCCCCGTCTCCCCGGACTCGTCGGTGACCTGGACCTTCACCACGCCGTCGAGCAGGAGCAGGGCGTGGTTGTCCGGCGCGCCCTGCTCGATGACCCGGCGGTCGGCCGGGTAGCGCACGAGCGCGCCGATGGTCAGCAGCTCCTGCCGGGTGGCCGGCCGGAGCCGGTCCAGGAGGGTGCGGACGGGCCAGTCCGGGTCAGCCATCGCCACCCCCGCTGAGAGGTTCCACATGGGACAAGAGGGCGGACGGCCCGGCCCGGTACTGCTCCATCCGGGCGGCGCTGCGCGACCCGCCGCCACGCTGCGTGCCACCGCGCCGCGCCGCCCCGCCACGCCCGGAGCCGCGCCGGCCGCAGCCGGGCCGCGCCGGGTTCACGCGCCCGGGACCACGTCGGGCGCCGCGGGTCCCGGCGCGTTGCGGGCCACCGGCAGGACCAACCCCGGCGACGGCGGCGGCGCGGACAGGTCCTCCAGCCCCGCCGCGACGGCCACCGCCCGGTCCCACTCCGGGTCCGACGGGTAGTCCGCGTGCCGGTTCACCCCCGCCGCCCACCGCCGCCCCGGGAACGGTCCGCGCTGCGGGTCCGGCAGCCAGTGGTCCCCGCCGAGCACCAGCGCCCCGGTCGGGCCGCGCTTCGCGGGCGGCAGCGCGCCGGTCGTGCCGTCCGGCAGGAAGCCCACGCCCAGCAGCATGCCGTCGAACACCTGCCGGCCCCACGTCGTCACCGCCCCGCCCAACGGGTCGGTGCCCCGGCACAGCGCCCGCCACCGCCCGCGCAGGCTCCCGGACAACGCGGCCAGCGAGCTGTGCGGCACGACCGCCGGGAACGCCCGCTGGTACGCCCACTGCAACTGCGACCCCGAGGTCACCAGGCCCAGCCGGGCCACCTGGTCCTCCGGCAACTCCTCGACCAGCCGGGCCGCCGCGACGGCCGCCAGCAGCGAACCCTGCGAGTGCCCGACCAGCACCACGCGCGTGCCGGGGTCGGCCAGGTGCTCCCGCACCCGCGCCACCAGTTCCGGCACGACCTTCAACGCGTAGCAGGGCGGCACGACCGGGTGCGCCTCGCGCGGCCAGAACGCCGCCAGGTCGGCCAGCACCCCGAGCTGCCGGGCGGTGTCCGGCCGACGCGCCGCCAACCACACCGCCCGCAGCAACGACAGCACCAGCACGGCCAGCACCACGACCCCCGCCGCCGCGAACGGCCGCGCCCACCCCGGCGGGTCCACCTCGCGCAGCCGCAGCACCGCCGCCGGCACGGCGCCCGCCACCAGCACCCCGGCCGCGACCAGCACCACGTGGTGGCTGTGCCGTTGCTGCCACCGCGCCCACCACCAGGCCCGCGCGGCCCGCACGACGTCCCGCGCCCGTCCGGAGTGCAGCAGCGCCGCCTCGCGCGCCCACTCCTCGCCCCGGCGCAGCGAACTCCATCGCACCATCCCCGTCGTCAACGCCATGACCAGCACCGCGGCCAACGCCGCCACCCCGGCCAGACCCCACAGCAGCGCGATGTAGTCGTACCCGCGCGGCAGCACGCCGTGCCCGAGCAGCCGCCGCAACGCCAGCGCCACCCCGGCCCCGAACCCGCCCCCCAGCAGCGCCGCCACCGCGACCACGGGCGCGGCCATCCAGCCGCCCGCCCACGGCCGCTGGTCGCGCGGCAGGTCCCGCCACGTCCGCCGGGCCAGCAGCGCCGCCGGCACCAGCAACAGCCCCAGCGCGAGGCACACCAGCGCGACCAGCGCCGCCACCACCTGCACGGCCAGGTCCGCGCCCGGCATCCGGTCCGGCAGCCGCGTCACCAGCCCCGTCGCCACCGCGAACACCGCCCACGCGGACGTCAGCAGCACGCGCCGGGGCCGACGCCCCAGCACCGCCCGCAGCCACCGGCCACCCCGGTGCGGCGCGCCGCCGGTCGGGTCGTCCAGCAGCATCCCGGCCAGCGCCGCGAACCCCACCAGCGCCACGCCCAGCCCCCAGCACACCCACAGCGCGACGCCGTGCCAACCGGGCGCGACCAGCGGCCCGAGCGGCCCGCCCAACCCGACCACCACGGCCGCGCCCAACGCCGCCACCAGGTGCAGCACGCGCAGCGCCGGCACGTCCGGGTCCGTCGCGACGTGCGCCCCGGGCAGGCTCGACCCCACCGGACCGGACGCCGGCACGGCCTTCCGCTCGATCCGCCAGTCCACACTGGACACCCGGTGCAGCACGAGCACCACCAGCGCGATCGGCGCCATCCCGACCACCGACCGCAGCCACGGCACCTCGGACACCGGCCCCCACAGGCACGTCGAGCCCGGCGCGAGGCACTGCGCGGCCACCAGGTCCAGGCTGATCACCGCCACCTGCGCCACCAGCAGCACGGTCAGCAGCAGCGCCGCCAGCCGCAGCAGCGCCCGCAGCGCGACCCCGAGCAGGTGCGCGGGCACCGACCCGGTGGGCACCGGCGGCAGCATCCAGTGCGCCACGTTCGCCAGCGAGAACGGGAACAGCAGCGCCCAGGTCGCCTTCGCCCAGCCGCCGGAGGTCATCGCGCCCCACACGTAGCCCTCGACCACGCGCGGCACCGGCCGCCCGCCCGCCTGGAGCACCGGCCCGGGCGCGGGTCTGCGCAGCCGGTCGGCCGGGCGCACGATCCGCCCCAGCCCGTCACCCGCGACGTCCACCGCGGCCACCGCGTCCACCAGGGACTGCGGGGTGGTGCCCTGGACGCCGTGCACGCGCAGTTCGACCACCCGTGTGTCGGGGCCGGGAATGAGCACGAAACCTCCCGCGAGCCGTGTCGCCAGCCCCGCCATAGTGGTCCATCGCACGCCCCGTCGCAGCCGACCCGAAGTCCCGGCGTGGCGGGCGGTAGGGTCGGCAGCCGACCCCGAGATGGAGGAACCCGTCATGACCGCCGAGAGGCTCCAGACCCGAAACGGCATCGATTTCGCCGTGGCCGACCTCTCCCAGGCTGAGTTCGGCCGCAAGGAGATCCGCCTGGCCGAGCACGAGATGCCCGGCTTGATGGCGCTGCGGCGCGAGTACTCGGAGGTGTACCCGCTGAAGGGGGCGCGGATCTCCGGCTCGCTGCACATGACCGTGCAGACCGCCGTGCTCATCGAGACGCTGGTGTCCCTCGGCGCCGAGGTCCGCTGGGCCTCGTGCAACATCTTCTCCACCCAGGACCACGCCGCCGCGGCGGTCGTGGTGGGCCCGCACGGCACCGTCGAGGAGCCCAAGGGCGTGCCGGTGTTCGCCTGGAAGGGCGAGACGCTGGAGGAGTACTGGTGGACCGCCGAGCAGATGCTGACCTGGCCCGACGGCGGCGGCCCGAACATGATCCTCGACGACGGCGGTGACGCCACCCTGCTGGTCCACAAGGGCGTCCAGTACGAGAAGGCGGGCGTCGTGCCGGCCGCCTCGGAGGACGACCCGGAGGAGTGGCAGATCGTCCTGGAGACGCTGCGCAAGTCCCTGGCGGCGGACTCCGGCAAGTGGACCAAGATCGCCGAGGGCATCCGCGGCGTGACCGAGGAGACCACCACGGGCGTCATGCGCCTGTACCAGCTGGCGGCGGCCGGCGAGCTGCTGTTCCCGGCGATCAACGTCAACGACGCGGTCACCAAGTCGAAGTTCGACAACCGCTACGGCATCCGCCACTCGCTGATCGACGGCATCAACCGCGGCACCGACGTGCTGATGGGCGGCAAGGTGGCCGTGATCTGCGGTTACGGCGACGTCGGCAAGGGCGCGGCGGAGTCGCTGCGCGGCCAGGGCGCCCGGATCATCGTGACCGAGATCGACCCGATCTGCGCCCTGCAGGCGGCGATGGACGGCTACGACGTGCAGGTGCTGGAAGACGTCCTGGACAAGGCCGACATCGTGATCACCACGACCGGCAACAAGGACGTCGTGCGCATCGAGCACATGGAGCGCATGAAGCACCAGGCGATCGTCGGCAACATCGGCCACTTCGACAACGAGATCGACATGGCCGGCCTCCAGCGCTACCCGGGCATCCAGCGGATCAACATCAAGCCGCAGGTCGACGAGTGGGTGTTCCCGGACGGCCACAGCATCCTGGTGCTTTCGGAGGGCCGCCTGCTCAACCTGGGCAACGCGACCGGCCACCCGAGCTTCGTGATGTCGAACTCGTTCTCCAACCAGGTGATCGCGCAGGTCGAGCTGTTCACCAAGTTCCAGGAGTACGACAAGGAGGTCTACCGCCTCCCGAAGAAGCTGGACGAGAAGGTCGCGCGCATCCACCTGGAGGCGCTGGGTGGCAAGCTCACCAAGCTGACGAAGGACCAGGCGGAGTACATCGACGTCGACGTCGAGGGCCCCTACAAGCCCGAGCACTACCGCTACTGAGTCCGATCGTCGCGACCAAGCGTCGCGCGGCTCGCGTCAACGGCCCGGGGCTTCGGTTCCGGGCCGTTTCGCGTGTGCGGACCTTGATCGGTAACGCCGGAATGTCGCCCTGCGATGCCCGAATGCCATCGCGGACAGTGACATCGAGGGGGCCGAGCGTGGCGTTGTTCGGGAACCGGGAGAACCCGGAGGCGGCGGCGCTGTACGACCAGTTGATGGGGGCGCAGGCCACGATCAACGAGTTGCGCGGCTGGGTGCACCAGCTCCGGGGCGCGGGCGCTCAAGCCGCCGAAGCCGAGCTGCGTGACCTCCGAGCGGCCGTTGACCAGCAGAAAGCCACGTTCGACGCGTTGGGGGCCTCGCGGCAGCAACTGTCCGCCGAGTTGCGAGGCCTGCGATCGCAGCTGGTCGAGACCCGCGAACTCGCCCTTCTCCAAAGGAGGGCCAGAAGCTCGGCCGCGACATGGCCAAGCTGATGCTCCGCGCCTACAACGCCGAGGCCGACAACGCGGTCCGCTCGGTCAAGCCGCACACCCGCGAGTCGGTCAAGGAGAAGCTCTCCAAGACCCGCGAGACCGTCGGCAAGCTGGGCGCGCTCATGGGGATCTCGATCTCCCTCGACTACCACCGCCTCCGCCTGGTCGAGATCGACCTCACCGCCGACCACCTGGTCAAGGCCGAGTACGAGCGCGAGGAGGCGAAGGCCCACCGCGTGATCTCCAACATCGGCGCGTTCGGTCCGGACATGGTCAAGATCGGCATGACCCGCCGCCTCGACCCGATGGACCGCGTCCGCGAGCTCGGCGACGCCTCGGTCCCCTTCCGGTTCGACACGCACGCGCTGTTCTTCTCGACCGACGCGGTGGCGCTGGAAACCGCCCTCCACCAGCGGTTGGCGCACAAGCGGGTCAACCTGGTCAACGCCCGCCGCGAGTTCTTCTACCCCACGCCCGCCGAGGTCCGGGAGCTCCTGCTCGACCTGGGCGACGACCACGTCCTGGAGTTCACCGAGGCCGCCGAGGCGGTGGAGTGGCGGGCGTCCGACCCGGTGCGGCGCGGGACCCCGGCGCCGGTCGCCGTCGGCGCGCGCACCGACGCGGGTGGCGACGGCGACCTGTCCGACGACGGGGGCGAGTGATGACCCGGCCCGCCGCCTGGCTGCCCGACCCCCTCGACGACGCCCTGGTCCGCTACTGGGACGGCCACCGCTGGACCTTCCACACCGCCGTCCGCGAGGTCGCGCGGCCCGTGGTCGCACCGGTTCTCGGTGCGGGTCGCCCGGGTCGAGGACGCCCAGGCAGTGGCCCGAGCAGCGCAGATGGCCTCAGCCGCGCCCCGCCTGGACGTCTTCTAACCGCTCCACTCCACCCCGATGCCGGCGGTTCCCGGACCGATGTCCGTGAAGTACGCGCTCACCACCCCGCCGATGCCGCACACCAGGTCCTCCACGTCCACCGGCACGGTGTTCGGCTCGGTCCGGAACTGCTTGGTGCACCGGGCCGGCAGCGCCCTGCGGTTGAACGCCAGTTGCAGCAGGTAGCCGCGGCACGGGGTGGCGAAGGTGCGGACGTGGCCCGGGGTCGGGCCGCCGGTGTCGTCCACGACCGTGAACGAGAAGACGTGCTCCTCGCCCTCGTCCAGGCGGCGGTCGAAGAGCAGTTCGAAGACCAGGGTCCGGGGTTGCCGGCGCAGCCTGCCCTGCCGGCACCCCTCGGCGGGTCTGACCAGGGCGTTCTCCACGGCCGAACCCTCGTCGCCGCGGTGCACGGCCACGAACCGGTCCGGGCCCGCGCGCAGCGCCCGCACGACCAGCCGCGTGGTGACGGTGCGGCGTTCGCGGTGCGGGCCCACGAGCACGGTGTCGTGCGCGGACAGCACCTCCAGGTCCGTGTTGTCCGGCGCGGCCTCGAAGTCGGTCGGCGCGACCCACGCCGGCTCGGCGTACCCGCGTGGCGGGCGGGGTTGCGGGCGGGTGCCGACCAGGGCGACCAGGGAGTCCGGCGGCAGCCGCAGCACGGTCTCCAGGGCGCGCACGGTCTCCAACGCCCGCGGCACTTCCGGGTGACGCAGTCCACGCTGCCAGTAACTCAGCGTCGATTGCCCGACCTGCACGCCGTGCTGCCCCAGGTGTGCCCGCAGCCGGGCCAGCGACAACCCGCGGTGGGCGATCGCGTCGTGCAGCGCCCGGTGGAACGGCCCGTAACGCAGCGTCTCGACCAGGGCACGGGGCAACCCGGGTGGGTGGTCGACCGATCCGGCCGACGTGGCGTGCCCGGAATCCGCGGTCACCGCGGCACCACCCTCTTCCGCACAGGCCCCAGGTTGGGAACACCGTAGTCACTCGTTTCGGTGAGAGAAAGATCGCCCAGTCACCCGTGTGGGCGATCTGATGCCCCCGATCGATGACGAAGGCCGCCCCTTAGGGTGGCGGCGTGGGAAAACTCGTCGTGATCGAGGGCCTGGACGGGGCCGGCAAGCGCACGCTCGCCAAGGGGCTCACCGACGGCCTCGCCGCCCGGGGCGCGAAGGTCGTCACGGGCGCGTTCCCGAGGTACGACGAGGACGTGCACGCCGAACTCGTCCGGGACGCCCTGCACGGCCGGCTCGGCGACCTCACCGACTCCGTGCACGGCATGTCCGTCCTCTACGCCCTGGACCGCCGGGACGCCGCTACCAAGATCCGCGCCGACCTCGCCCAGTACGACGTCGTCCTCCTCGACCGCTACATCGCGTCGAACGCGGCTTACGGGGCGGCACGGCTGCGCGAGCACGCGGACGGCGAGTTCGTCGCCTGGGTGAAGGCGCTGGAGGTGGACCGCTTCGGGACCCCGATGCCGGACCTCCAGCTCCTGCTGCGCGTCCCGGTCGCCGTCGCCGCGGACCGCGCGGCCCATCGCGAGGCCACCGAGCAGCGCGAACGCGACCTGTACGAGTCCGACGACGACCTCCAGTCCCGGTGCGCCGCCGTGTACGACGAGCTGGCCGCCGCGCACTGGCTGTCACCGTGGGAGGTCATCGACGGCGCGGCCGGCGCCGCGACCACCGCCGTCGAACCGCTACTCGACCGGTATTTCACCCATTAGTATTACGAAGTAACAAAACGTGACCGCCGTGCCGATGAGTCGCTGACGAGACCCCTTCGGCGAGGGCGAGGTGGGCACGTGGAACGGCGACCGAGACCGACCACGGAGTGGACCCGTGCGACGACCAGCGGCGATGAGCCGTGGGCGGTGCGTGGTGCTCCGGCCATTAGTGGGACGATGTTGGGTATGAAGGCACGCGTGCTCGTGGTGGACGACGACCCCGCTCTGGCGGAGATGCTGACCATCGTGCTGCGGGGCGAGGGTTTCGATACCGCGGTGGTGGCCGATGGCGCCCGCGCGCTGCCCGCCCTGCGCGAGTTGAAACCGGACCTGGTCCTGCTCGACCTCATGCTGCCCGGCATGAACGGCATCGACGTGTGCAAGGCGATCCGCTCCGAGTCGGGCGTCCCGATCGTCATGCTCACCGCCAAGAGCGACACCGTGGACGTCGTGCTGGGCCTGGAGTCCGGCGCGGACGACTACGTGGTCAAGCCGTTCAAGCCCAAGGAGCTGGTCGCGCGCATCCGCGCCCGCCTGCGCCGCACCGAGGCCGAGCCCGCCGAGGTGCTCCAGATCGGCGACCTCACCATCGACGTGCCCGGGCACGAGGTGCTGCGCGAGGGCCGGCCGATCCAGCTCACCCCGCTGGAGTTCGACCTGCTGGTCGCGCTGGCCCGCAAGCCGCGCCAGGTGTTCACCCGCGAGGTGCTGCTGGAGCAGGTCTGGGGCTACCGGCACGCGGCCGACACCCGCCTGGTGAACGTCCACGTGCAGCGGCTGCGGTCCAAGGTCGAGCGCGACCCGGAGCACCCCGAGGTGGTCCTGACCGTCCGCGGCGTCGGCTACAAGGCCGGTCCTCCGTGACGGGTGCGAGATGACCCTGCTCGACTCGGCCCGGCGCGAGCTGCGGCGAGGGATCGACACCGCCCGCCGCCACGGCGTCGCCTTCGGCGAGCTGTGGCGGCGGTCGTTGCAGTTGCGCGTGGTGGTGAGCACCCTCGCGCTGTCCTCGGCCGTCGTGTTCGTGCTGGGCATGGTGCTCCAGGTGCAGATCACCGGTCAGCTGCTGGAGACCAAGACCGAGGCGGCGATCCGCCAGGCCGACGCCAGCGCCGCCGCGGTGCAGCCGGACCTGTCCGGCCTCAACCCGGGCCCGGACAGCGTGCGCGCCCGGTTCACCGCCGCCCTGAACAAGATCAACGCGGCGGGCGCGGGCCTGGACTCGTCGTCCTCCGGCGCGGGCGCGTTCGAACCGGTGCTCTACGACCCCGTCGAGGTCGGCCCGGACGGGCTGCCCACGGCCGTCGGCCCCTGGGAGGACGTGCCGAAGGCGCTGGTCAAGATGCTCGACCAGGGCAGCGCCGGCTACCAGATCACCACCGTCGAACGGCCCACCGGACCCACCACGCTGCTCATCGTGGGCAAGCCGGTGAACACGGCGTCCCGCTCGATGCACCTGTACCTGCTGTTCCCGCTGACCGGTGAGCAGGCCACCGCGGACGTCGTCCAGTCCACGCTCGTGGTCGGCGGCGTCGTGCTGCTGTTGCTGCTCGCGGTGATCGCGAACCTGGTCACGCGGCAGGTCGTGCGGCCGGTGCGGCAGGCCGCCGAGATCGCGGAGCGGTTCGCCGACGGCAGCCTGGACGAGCGGATGCCGGTGGTCGGCGAGGACGACGTGGCGCGGCTGGCCGAGTCGTACAACGAGATGGCGGCCAGCATCCAACGGCAGATCCACCAGCTGGAGGAGTTCGGCCAGCTCCAGCGGCGGTTCACCTCGGACGTCTCGCACGAGCTGCGCACCCCGCTGACCACGGTCCGGATGGCGGCCGACGTGCTGCACGCGTCGCGCGAGCAGTTCCCCAGCGGCCTGGCCCGGTCCACCGAGTTGCTGGTGGACGAGCTGGACCGGTTCGAGTCGCTGCTCGGCGACCTCCTGGAGATCTCCCGCCTGGACGCGGGCGTCGAGGAGCTGGCCGCCGAACTGGTGGACATCCGCGTGCTGGCGCGGCGCGCGCACGACTCGGTGCGGGCCATCGCGAACAGCAGCGGCACCACGATCGTCATGGACCTGCCCGACCACGAGGTGACCGCCGAGCTGGACTCGCGGCGCGTCGAGCGCATCCTGCGCAACCTGCTCGCCAACGCCATCGACCACGGCGAGGGCCTGCCGGTGGAGCTGACCCTGCGCGGCGACGGCGACGCGGTGGCGGTGACCGTGCGCGACCACGGCGTCGGCCTGCGGCCCGGCGAGGCGGAGCTGGTGTTCAACCGGTTCTGGCGGGCCGACCCGTCGCGCAACCGGCGCACCGGCGGCACCGGCCTGGGCCTGTCGATCTCGCTGGAGGACGCCCGCCTGCACGGCGGCTGGTTGGAGGCGTGGGGCGAGCGCGGGTACGGCGCGGTGTTCCGGCTGACCCTGCCGTGCCGCCACGGCCACGAGCTGACGGCCAGCCCGCTGCCCCTGGAACCGCCCGACCTGCCGCCGGTGCCGGCCGAGCCCGAACCGGACGAGGAGCCCACCGGCGAGGTCGAGCTGACCGAGGAGGAGATCACGTGGCAGCCCGCCGAGCCGGTGACGGGCGAGCGCGAGGAGGTCCGGTGACCCGCTCCGGCCCGACCCCGCCCCGATCCCGCCCGGCCGGTCGCGTGCCGGGCCGGCGGTTGTTCGCGCTGGTCGCGGCGCTGCTCGCGCTGTCGGGCTGCGCCGCGATCCCGACCCAGACCTCGCCGGTGCCGATCAACCCGTCGGCCGGGAACGCCACCGAGGCCGCCGCCCCGAAGCCCGCCAAGGGCATCGACCCGCTGACCCTGGTCCGCGAGTTCGTCAACGCCTCCGCCAACCCCGACGGCGACTACGCCGCCGCCCGCGCCTACCTCACCGAGGACGCCAAGAAGGCCTGGGACATCAAGGTCGCGCCGACCATCATCGAGTCGACCTTCAACACCGTCCCCACCGGCGCGGACCTGCCGTCGGACCCCAAGCGCCGCACGGTCCTGCTCCAGGGCAAGAACATCGGCTCGCTGGAGGTGGACAACTCGTTCGTGCAGCGCGTCGGCGACCTGACCGCCACGATCGGCCTGGAGACCGACAAGGACGGCGAGTGGCGCATCTCCGACCCGCCGGACGGCATCTACGTGCCCCAGGCGGGCTTCAACTCCAACTACCGCCGGGTGACCCTCTACTTCTACAACCCGGACTTCACCGTCCTGGTGCCCGACCCGCGGTACGTGGTGGTCACGCCGTCCACCTCGATCCCGCGCCGGGTGACGGAACTGCTGCTCAAGGGCCCCGCGGTCGGCATGCGCGGCGCGCTGGTGACGGCCATCCCGAACGGCGCGTCGCAGCGCACGAACACGCAGGAAGCCGACGACGGGGCGTTGCAGGTGGACCTGACCCGGGTCGGCGACCTGACCGTGCAGGTGCGCAAGCAGATCGTGGCGCAGGTGGTGAAGTCGCTGGTCGGCGTGTCGAGCAGCCGCATCCGCGTGCTGGTCGAGGGTGCCCGGATCTCGGCCGACCAGGCGGAGTGGCGGCTCGCGGACATCCAGCCGCAGACCGGGGAGGCCCTGGTCACGCCGGACGCCGACCTGTCCGGCCTGGTGGTCAGCGGCGGCCAGGTGCGCAAGCTGGTGGGCGGCGAGCCGGTCAAGGGGCCGTCCGGGACGGGTGAGTACCAGGTGGTCAGCGCGGCGCAGTCGTTGGACGGCACGCAGTTGGCCGTGGTGAGCCGGGTGGACGAGAAGAACGTCCGCCTGCGCGTCGGGAACCTCGAAGAGCCGCTGGGGCTGGTGGACCTGCCCGCGACCTCGTTGACGCGGCCCACGTGGCTGCTGGGCGGCCGGGAGGACGACCCCAGCACCGAGGTGTGGACGGTCGCGGACGGGTCGAACGTGGTCCGGGTGCTCAAGACCGACGCCGGGTGGCGGGCGAACGCGGTGAACGCCTCCGAGCTGTCCTCGACGTTCGGGCCGATCACCGAGCTGCGGCTGTCCCGGGACGGCACGCGGGTCGCGGCGGTCGCGGGCGGGCGGCTGGTGGTGGCGGCCGTGGTGCGCGGGCAGGACTCGTCGGTGTCGCTGCGGCTCGCGCGCAACCTGCAGCCGACCGTGCTCGGGACGGCCGTGCTGACCGTGGACTGGCTGGCGCAGGACGTGCTGGTGGCGGGGACGTCGCTGGCGTCGCTGCCGATCGCGAAGGTCAACGTCGACGGGCTGAAGGTGGAGCGGTACAACGCGTCGAACCTGACCGTGCCGGTCCGCTCGGTGACCGCCGCGCCGGGGCGCAACGTGGTGGCCGTGGACGAGAGCGGGCTGTGGAGCGCGGGCGACGTCGGCGACGTGTGGCGGGCGTCGGCGGTGAAGGTCGAATCGAGCGCGAAGGCTTTCTACCCGGGCTGACCGCCGCGCAACTTCACTGGCCCGGCTGCCGTGGGGTTTCGCAACTCCTTCGGCGAGCCGGCCGCCCGTGGGGTTTCGCAACTCCTCCGCCGAGCCGGCCGCCGTCGGGTTTCGCAACTCCTCCGCGGGCCGCACGCGCGGAATTGTCGGTGGGTGCCGGCACGCTCGATCACATGCTGATCAACCTGCTGTTTCCGCCCCGTTGCGCCGGCTGCCGAGCCGAGGGGGCGCTGTGCTGCGCCCGCTGCCTCGGCGCGTTCGGCCCACCCCGATCCGTCCGCGTATCCGGTAAAGGGCCGCCGGTGTTCACGCTCGCCGATTACGCGGGCGTCGGACGTGAACTCGTCCTCGCGTTCAAGGAACGCGGGCGGCGGGAGCTGGCGGCCGTGTTCGGCGCGCTGGTGGCGGCGGCGTTGCCCCGGCTCCCGGGCGTGCGTCCCGACGAGTTCGGGAAATGGTGGCTCGTGCCCGCTCCGTCACGGCGAACAGCGTCCCGGCGGCGCGGCGGCTCCCACCTGGTGGGAACAGCGCGGGCGTCCGGCGCTTCGGTGGCCCCGGTTTTGCACTTCTTACCGGGCGTCCGGGACTCGGTGGGCCTCGACGCGGCGGCCCGGCGCGCCAACCTGAGCGGTCGCGTGCGGCTGCGGCCGAGCGGCCTGCCACCGCCGGGAACAGCGGTGGTGCTGCTGGACGACGTGGTCACGACGGGTGCGACGGCCGAAGTGTGCGGTGCGGTGTTGAAGGCGGCCGGGTTCCGGGTAACCGCCGTCCTGACGCTGACCGCGGCCCGCTCAACCCACCCACACGGGTGATTCGAGGCGGGAACCCCTCGGCACGTTCGGCCGTTGGCCGGGTATGAGGCGCGCACGGAGGCCGTTCGGCGCAGTGACCGAGCCGGCGGCTGCCCGTGCGTTCCTGGGCCGAACGGGTGAGCTGCCGTCTCGGCGTCCTGTCGGCGCGCCCGCCTGGCGCACCGCCGGTGCCCGTTTTTCGTCGCTCTGCGTTACGAACGAAAAATCATGGAGTTCCCCCGCCTCGGGGGCTGTCGCATCGGCGAATACCGGGCTAACGTGCACCGCTATCAGCGTTCCCGGCACGCGGGGAGGAGGCGAACAGCCCATGACCCTGGCGCCGGTGGAGGTCTGAGGGACAACCCTCAGCGACAACGCGCGAAGGCGATCGCGCGACCGGTGCCGAAGCGATCCAATGCCATAGCTCGCAGCTAACGCGAGGGAGGTCGTGTATGGACATCGTCGTTAAGGGCCGCAACGTCGAGGTGCCCGATCACTACCGGGTCCACGTCGCCGAGAAGCTGGCCCGGCTTGAGCGATACGACCGCAAGGTCATCCGCTTTGACGTGGAACTCTTCCACGAGCCGAACCGCAGGCAGTCGAAGAACTGCCAGCGGGTGGAGATCACGGGCAAAGGACGTGGCCCGGTAATCCGATCCGAAGCGTGTGCGGGCGACTTCTACGCCGCCCTGGACTCCGCGGTCACCAAGCTCGAGAACCGCCTGCGCCGGTCGCACGACCGACGGCGGGTGCACCACGGGCGGCGCGGCCCGACTTCGGTCGCCGAGGCGACCAGCGGACTGGGGGCGCCACTTCCCCCCGTCCAGACCGACCACGACGGACAAGCACAGGGCATGTGGCTCGGGCACACCGCGTTGCTCGAAGCCGAGGAGTCCGAACCGACCTACGGGGGCATGGCGGAAGTGCCCGCGCAGCAGCGGTGGGACGACATCGAGGAGAAGCTGCCCGGCCAGATCGTGCGCGAGAAGGAACACGCGGCCAAGCCGATGACGGTGGACCAGGCCCTCTACGAGATGGAACTGGTCGGCCACGACTTCTACCTGTTCTCCGACGCCGACTGCGGGCGCCCCAGCGTCGTCTACCGACGGAAGGGATTCGACTACGGCGTGATCCGGCTGGCCTGAGGGAGCCGGCCCAACCCAACTCTCAACGACCCCCGGCGTTTCTCTGCACGCCGGGGTTCGTGCCGTCCAGACCCGGCCAAGCCCCGCCACCGGCTCGCCCGCCGCCTGCCACCCGCCGCGCCTACCGCCGCCCGCGCCTGCCGCCGGACCCCCGAACCGCCCGCGCCTGCCGCCGCCCGCGCCTGCCGCCGCCCGCGCTTGCCGCCGCACCCGTCACCCGGCCATCCCGCGCCGAGACCTCCGTCACGCCGGCCCGCTCCACCCACCCGCGCCGCAGCACCCCGACCCATCCGACACGCCCGACCGCGCGACCCGCCTCCAGCACCCCAGGCACGCCCGTCCGGCCGCCTCCCCCGCCGGGTGATCAGGCGATTACGGGCAGTTCCGCACCCCTTCCTACCTGTGTCTGTGCACACACCTCCACGGCTTGCCTACGATGGCGGGTGGTGTGGGCTCGTCATCCCCCGTGGCGAGCCGCTGGAAGGCGCCCATCCCCGGGCGCGACGCGATGAGGTAATGAGGTCGACCCGAGATGGTGCTGTCCCGACTGCTCCGCGCCGGCGAAGGCAAGATGCTCAAGCGCCTGCGCAACATCGCAGCGCACATCAACAACCTCGAAGACGACGTCGTCGACCTCACCGACGCCGAGCTGCGCGCCAAAACCGAGGAGTTCAAGAAGCGCTACGCCGAGGGCGAGTCGCTGGACGAACTGCTCCCCGAGGCGTTCGCCGTGGTCCGCGAGGGCGCCAAGCGGACGCTGGGCCAGCGGCACTTCGACGTGCAGCTGATGGGCGGCGCGGCGCTGCACCTCGGCCAGATCGCCGAGATGCGCACCGGTGAGGGCAAGACCCTGACCTCCGTGCTGCCGGCCTACCTCAACGCGATCGCCGGCGAGGGCGTCCACGTCGTCACCACCAACGACTACCTGGCCAAGCGCGACGCGGACTGGATGGGCCGCATCCACCGCTTCCTCGGCCTCACCGTCGGCGCGATCCTCTCCGAGATGACCCCGGAGCAGCGCCGGGCCGCCTACCACGCCGACATCACCTACGGCACGAACAACGAGTTCGGCTTCGACTACCTGCGCGACAACATGGCGTGGAGCCAGGACGAGATGGTCCAGCGCGGCCACTACTTCGCGATCGTGGACGAGGTCGACTCGATCCTCATCGACGAGGCCCGCACGCCGCTGATCATCTCCGGCCCGGCCGACCAGTCGTCCCGCTGGTACGTGGAGTTCGCGCGCCTGGCGACCAAGATGCGCAAGGACACCCACTACGAGGTGGACGAGCGCAAGCGCACGATCGGCGTCACCGAGGCCGGCGTGCAGTACGTCGAGGACCAGCTCGGCATCGAGAACCTCTACGACTCCACCAACACGCCGCTGGTCGGGTACTTCCAGAACGCGATCAAGGCCAAGGAGCTGTTCACCCGCGACAAGGACTACATCGTCCGCAACGGCGAGGTCCTGATCGTCGACGAGTTCACCGGCCGCGTGCTGGCGGGCCGCCGCTACAACGAGGGCATGCACCAGGCCATCGAGGCCAAGGAAGGCGTGGAGATCAAGGCCGAGAACCAGACGCTCGCCACGATCACCCTCCAGAACTACTTCCGCCTGTACCAGAAGCTGGGCGGCATGACCGGTACCGCCGAGACCGAGGCGGCCGAGTTCCACCAGACCTACAAGCTGGGCGTGGTGCCGATCCCCACGAACCGGCCGATGCAGCGCAAGGACCAGCCCGACCTGGTCTACAAGACCGAGGAGGCGAAGTTCGAGGCGGTCGCCGAGGACATCGCCGAGCGGCACGAGAAGGGCCAGCCGGTGCTGGTCGGCACCACCAGCGTCGAGCGGTCGGAGTACCTGTCGAAGCTGCTGGTCCGGATGGGCGTCCCGCACGAGGTGCTCAACGCGAAGCACCACGACCGCGAGGCGCTGATCATCGCGAAGGCCGGCCGCAAGGGCGCCGTGACCGTCGCGACGAACATGGCCGGTCGCGGTACCGACATCGTGCTGGGCGGCAACCCGGACATCCTCGCCGACCACGAGCTGCGCGAGCGCGGCCTGGACCCGGTGGAGAACCCGGAGGAGTACGAGGCCGCCTGGTCCAAGCTGATCGAGGAGATCACCTCCGAGGTCAAGGCCGAGGCGGAGGAGGTGCGCGCGGCCGGCGGCCTGTACGTGCTGGGCACCGAGCGGCACGAGTCGCGGCGCATCGACAACCAGCTGCGCGGTCGGTCCGGCCGCCAGGGCGACCCGGGCGAGTCGCGGTTCTACCTGTCGCTGAAGGACGAGCTGATGCGCCGCTTCAACGCGGCCATGGTCGAGACCGTGATGACCCGCCTGCGGGTGCCGGACGACGTGCCGATCGAGCACAAGATGGTGACCCGCGCGATCCGGTCCGCCCAGACCCAGGTCGAGCAGCAGAACTTCGAGATCCGCAAGAACGTCCTCAAGTACGACGAGGTCATGAACGAGCAGCGCAAGGTGATCTACGCCGAGCGCCACCGCGTCCTGGCCGGCGAGGACCTGCGCGAGCAGGTCGAGCACATGATCACCGGCGTGGTCGGCGACTACGTCGACGGCGCGACCGCCGAGGGCTACGCGGAGGACTGGGACTTCGACCGCCTGTGGACGGCGCTGAAGACCCTGTACCCGATCACGCTGGACTTCAAGGACCTCCTGGAGTCCGACGAGGACATCACCAAGGAGTCCTTGAAGGAGCTGCTCCAGAAGGACGCGCTGGAGGCCTACGACCGGCGCGAGGCCGACATCGACGGCCGCGTCGGCCCGGGCGCCATGCGCGAGCTGGAGCGGCGGGTCCTCCTGTCGGTGCTGGACCGCAAGTGGCGCGAGCACCTGTACGAGATGGACTACCTGAAGGAAGGCATCGGCCTGCGCGCGATGGCGCAGCGCGACCCGCTGATCGAGTACCAGCGGGAGGGCTTCGACATGTTCAACAGCATGCTCGACGCCCTGCGCGAGGAGACGGTCGGCTTCCTGTTCAACCTGCAGGTCGAGGCCGCCGAACCGGAGCCCGCGCCGGAACCCCCGGTCCAGGTCTCGATCGCCGCGGGCGCCGGCCCCCTGACCGGCAGCCGAGCCCGTGCGCGGGCGGCGGCCGCAGCGGCGGCCGAGCAGCAGCAGCAGGCCCCGGCCGAGGCCCCGGCGGGTCCGGCCCTGGCACAGCTGTCCAGCGGCACCGCCATCCCGCCCGCCCTGCGCGGCAAGGGCCTGGACCAGCGCGGCGCCCAGCAGGGCCTGACCTACTCGGGCCCGTCGGAAAGCGGCGACGAGGAAACGACCGGCGGCACCCAGCAACGAGGCGGCGCCCAGAACCAGGCGAGCCGCAAGGAACGCCGAGCAGCAGCCCGAGCCGCCGAAAAGGCCAACCGCAAGCGCAACTGACCAGCTCACCCCCGGTGCCCCCGCCCCTCGGGACGGGGGCACCGCCATGCCCGACCAACATCACCCAATCGAGCGACATACAGGATCCGCGACCAACTCCGATCTCAAACGTCCCGTAAACAAGGAGCGCGGCAAACGGCCCCCCGACCCCCAAGGGCACCCCACCCACGCACCCCCACCAACAACGCCCCACACAAGCCACCCACCACCAGCCCGCCACACCCGCCACCCCACAGCACCCCCCAACCCACCACGAGCCCGCCACCCCCGCCGCCACCGCCGCCACGCCGCGCCACGCCGCCGCCCTCGCCGC
>NZ_JBEZBW010000062.1:0-48398 GCF_040647305.1 Saccharothrix sp. NPDC042600
ATCTTCAGGGCCGCCTCGGCCACCTGGAAGTGGGTGATCGGCGCTTCGCGCTGGCTGTCGTAACCGGTGTAGGTGATCCGACCCGCCGCCCGGCCGACCCGCCGCCGACCACCCGGCTGCCCGGCCGCTCACAGCGGTGCTGGTGCTGAGCGACAGTGTTCGCCCTGGTTCATTGCCCCGGCCGGGCGCAGTCCCTAGCTTCGGCGCATGGTGACCGGGGCGGCGCGGTTGGTCGAGGTGTTGGTGGCGCATGGGGTCGAGGTGGTCTTCGGGTTGCCCGGCGTCCACAACCTCCCCGTCTGGGAGGCCCTGCGCGACTCCCCCGTGCGGCTCGTCGGCGTCCGGCACGAGCAGACCGCCGTCTACGCCGCCGACGGGTACGCCCGCGCCACCGGCCGGCTCGGCGTCGCCGTCGTCACCACCGGTCCGGGCGCGGCCAACTGCCTCGGGGCCACCGGCGAGGCGATGGCGTCCGGGTCGCCCGTCCTCGTCGTCGCCACCGACATCCCCTCCCACCTGCGCCGACCCGGCGAGTACCGGGGCGTCCTGCACGAGACCCGCGACCAGCGCGCCATGTTCCTGCCCGTGGTCAAGGGCGGCTGGACCCTGCGCAACCCCCTCGACCTCGGCACCTACGCCGACAACGCCGCCTTCCTCGCCACCACCGCCCCGCACGGACCGGTCTACCTCGGCATCCCCACCGACCACCTGACCGCCCCCACCGGCCCGTGGCACAAGATCCCCGAGAAGGCGCCGGTCACCCCGCCCCTCGACGCCGCCCTCGACCTCATCGCCCAAGCGCGCCGGCCGCTCATCTGGGCCGGCGGCGGCGCGCACCGCGCCCAGGCCGGGCCCGCGATCGGCGACCTGGCCGAACGCCTCGACGCCCCGATCGTCACCACCTACGCCGCCAAGGGACTGGTCGACCACTCACACGTCGTCCACGGGCCCGTCCACCTCCCCGAGATCGGCGCGCTCTGGGACGAGGCCGACCTGGTCATCGGCATCGGCACCGACTTCGACGGCATGATGACCCAGAACTGGCTCCAGCCCGCCCCGCCCAAGCTGCTCTCCGTCAACGTCGACACCATCCGCAACTACCCACCGGACGTCACCCTGCGCGGCGACGCCCGGACCGTCACCGAAGCCCTGGTCAAAGCCCTCGACGGCCACCGGCCGGCCACCGCGGCCGCACGCGTGGCGACCCTCAACGAGATCGCCCGGGAAGCCGTCGCCCAGGACGAACCGCAGGTCACCGGCCTCCTCGACGCCCTGGAAGGCCACCGGGTCGTCGCGGACATGTGCGTCGCCGGCTACTGGATCGGCGGCTTCCACCGGGTCACCCAACCTCGCTCCCTGGCCTACCCGGTCGGCTGGGGCACGCTCGGCTTCGGCTTCCCCGCCGCCCTGGGCGCGGCCGTCACCGGGCGCACGGTGGCCGTGTGCGGGGACGGCGGGTTCCTGTTCGCGTGCGGCGACCTCGCCACGGCCGCCCAGGAGAACCTGCCGGTCACGGTCGTCCTGGTCGACGACGGCGGCTACGGGATGCTGCGCTACGACCAGGTCCAAGCCGGCCACCCCACCCACGGCGTCGACCTGCACAACCCGGACTTCGAGGCGCTCACAAGGAGCTTCGGCATCCCGTCATCCACAGTGGACGGCTTCGGCCAAGCCTTCCGGGAACGCCTGCACGAGTACACGACCGCCGACGGCCCCAACGTGCTGGTCGTCAAAGCGGCCCTGAAGCCTCCGGTGAACACCTCGCCCCGCTGGTACCGTAAAGTTCGAACATGAGTTCGAACCGTGTGTGGCCGCGCGCCGCCGCCGACGACGAGTTGCGCCTGCTCACCGACTTCCTCACGTTCCTGCGCCTGACCGCGGTCGGCAAGGTCGAGGGCCTGAGCCGCGACCTGGCCACGGCCGCGCCCATCCCCACCTCCCCGGTCGTCACCGCGCTGGGCGTGATCAAGCACCTGATCGCCGTCGAGCGGTACTGGCTGTCCATCGAGGCCGGCGGGCAGGACGTCCCGGCGCTGTGGGGCGCGGACGCCGACGCGTCCTGGCTCATCGAGGACCACGAGACCGTCGAGTCCGTGCTGGCCGACTACCGCGCCGAGTGGGAGCGGTCCGCGCGGGCCATCAGGGGCCTCGCGCCCGGCGACCGCACCCGCGCCGACCGCGACGGCAACGGCCGGACGCTGCGCTGGGTGCTCGCCCACCTCGTCCAGGAGACCGGCCGGCACGTCGGCCACCTGGACTTCCTGCGCGAGCTGGCCGACGGCGAGAAAGGCGAGTAGTCCCTACGCCCGCGCCAGGTGCTCGTCCGCCACCAGGTCGCACGCCGCCTCCAACGCGGTCAGCGCGTCCCGCAGCAACGGGTTCGCGTTGGCCGTGCGGTGGACGGCGAACACGTGCCGCCGCAACGGTTTCCCGCGCACGAGCCGCCCGACCGTCCCCGGCAGCGCCTCGTACCCCAGGGCGGGCACCAGGGCCACGCCCACCCCGGCCCGCACCAGCCCCTGCACCACGCCGTAGTCGTTGCTGCGGAAGGTGATCCGGGGCGTGAACCCGTGCGCCGCGCACAGCCGAACGGCGCACGTCGAGCCCGCCGTCCCGTCCCGGCTGGACACCCACCGCTCGTCGCGCAGCTCCTCGATCCGCACGGACGCGCGCGCCGCCGGGTGCCCGTCGGGCAGCACCACGAGCAGCGACTCGGTCAACAGCGGCAACACGGTCAGCTCGTCCGGCCAGGTCCGGGGCACCAGGTCGTAGGCGTAGACCAGGGCCAGGTCCAGCGACCCGGCCAGCACCAGCGGCAGCACGTCGTCGGGCTCGGCCTCGTCCAGGAGGATCTCCGCGTCCGGGCGCTCGGCGGTCAGCCGCGCCACCGCGTGCGGCACGACCCGGGCCGACGCCGTCGGGAACGTGCCCAGCCGCAGCCGGCCCCGCAGGCCCTTCACCATGCCCGCGATCTCCCGCTCGAACCCGTCCAGCGCCGCGAGCAGCTCCGCGCCGCGCTCGGCGATGAACAGCGCCGCCGACGCGGGCCGGATGCTGTGCGCCGCCCGCTCGAACAGGGTCACCCCGACCGCCCGCTCGAACGCCGACACCTGCTGCGACACCGCCGACGCCGTGTACCCCAGCGCCCGCGCGGCCTCGGCGAACGAGCCGGTCCGCACGACCTCGACCAGCGTGCGCAGGTGGACCGGGTTCAGCACCAGCCCAGCTTATGCTCGCGGCCGCGAGGTTTCACGCTGGAGGAGTTGGCAGCGGGCCGCGCCGCGGACCAGGCTTGGGCACCATGACCTACGCGTCCACCAACCCCGCCGACCTCCGCGACGTCGTCACCACCGTCGAGCTGGTCGGCGCGCACGAGTTCACCGCCGCCGCGCGCCGCGCGAAGCGGGCCCAGCGCGACTGGGCCCGGGTGCCCGCCCCGGTGCGCGGGCAGGTGGTCGCGAACATCGGCAAGCTCGTCGAGGCCAACGCCGAGGCGCTGGCCCGCCTGGTCACCCGCGAGATCGGCAAGCCGCTGGCCGAGGCGCGCGGCGAGGTGCGGGAGATCGCCGACACGTGCGCGTTCTTCGTCGGCGAGGGCCGCCGGCTCTACGGGCAGACCGTGCCGTCGGAGATGCCCGACAAGCAGCTGTTCACCTTCCGCAACCCGGTCGGCGTGACGGCGTTCATCACCGCGGGCAACTTCCCCGTGGCCGTGCCGTCCTGGTACATCGTGCCCGCGCTGCTGTGCGGCAACACCGTGGTGTGGAAGCCCGCCGAGTACTCCGCCGCGTCCGCGCGGGCGTTCTACGACATCTTCGCCGCGTCCGGCCTGCCCGAGGGCGTCCTGAACATCGTGTTCGCCGAGGGCTCGGAGACCTTCCGCGGCTTGGAAAGCGCCCTGCGGGAGCGGTTGGTGGACAAGGTCGGCTTCACCGGGTCGTCCGAGGTGGGCGCGCTGATCGGCGAGCTGTGCGGGCGGCACCTCCAGTCGCCGTGCCTGGAGCTGGGCGGCAAGAACCCGATGGTGGTCACCGAGGACGCCGACCTCGACCTCGCGGTGCAGGGCGCGCTGTTCTCCGGTTTCGGCACCGGCGGGCAGCGCTGCACGTCGCTGGGCACGGCCATCGTGCACGAGTCGGTGCACGACGAGTTCCTGCGCCGGTTCGCGGCGGCGACCGAGGCGGCCGTGGTGGGCGACCCGTTCGGCGACGTGCTGTACGGGCCGATGCTGGACCGCAAGTTCGCCGTGAACTACGAGAAGTACCTGGGGTGGGTCCGCGACCACCACACCACGCACGGCTCCACCGGCGTCGGCCGGATCACCGCCGACAACCCCCGCGAAGGGTTCCTCGGCGACCCGGACGCGGGCCTGTTCTACCACCCGGTGATCGTGTCCGGCGTGCGCCCGGACGACGAGCTGTTCCTCAACGAGACGTTCGGCCCGATCGTCGGCGTGACGTCGTACCGGACGCTGGACGAGGCCGTCGAACTGGCCAACCTGCCCGGTTACGGCCTGTCCAGCGCCATCTACACCACCGACCCGAACAAGGTGTTCGCGTTCCGCGGCGGGATCGGCGCGGGCATGGTGAGCGTCAACAACTCCACCTCGGGCGCGGAGGCGCACCTGCCGTTCGGCGGGAACGGCAAGTCCGGCAACGGGTCGCGCCAGTCCGGGGTGTGGGTGCTCGACCAGTTCACCCGCTGGCAGTCGATGAACTGGGACTACTCCGGCGCGCTGCAAAAGGCGCAGATGGACACGCTGTCGGTCGAGGCCGACCCGGGCTTCCGGCTGGACGGCTGATGGACGTCCTGGACCTGGTGGACGAGTGGGGGCCGGAGAAGGTCGTCGCCGTGTCCGACCGGCGCACCGGCATGAAGGGCGTGCTCGTCATCGACAACACCGCGCGCGGCATGGGCAAGGGCGGCACGCGCATGTCGCCGACCGTGACCGCGGCGGAGGTCGCGCGGCTGGCACGGGTCATGACGTGGAAGTGGGCCGGGGTCGACCTGTTCTTCGGCGGGGCCAAGGCCGGCATCGCGTTCGACCCCGCGTCGCCGGGCAAGGAGCGGGCGTTGCGGGCGTTCGCCCGGGCGTTGAGCAACGAGGTGCCGCGCGAGTACGTGCTGGGCCTGGACATGGGGCTCACCGAGCGGGACGCGGCGGTCGTGCAGGACGAGCTGGGCGACCGGGGCGCGATGATGGGCGCGCCGGCCGCGTTGGGCGGGCTGCCCTACGACGAGCTGGGGGTCACCGGGTTCGGCGTCGCGGAGGTCGCGGACGAGCTGGTCCCGTTGCGGGGCAGGCGGGTCGCGGTGCAGGGGTTCGGCGCGGTCGGCGCGGCGGCCGTGCGGCGGTTCGCGGAACTCGGCGCCGTCGTGGTGGCGGTGTCGTCGGTGCGCGGGGCGGTGCTCGACCCGGACGGGGTGGACGTGCCGAAGCTGTTGGCGCTGCGCGACGAACTGGGTGACGACGCCGTCGCCGAGTACGGGCCGGTGCAGCCGCTGGGGTCGGAACTCGTCGCGCCGTGCGACGTTCTGGTGCCGGCGGCCACCCAGGACGTCCTGGACGCCTCGCTGGCGGGCCGGGTGACCGCGTCCCTGGTCGTGGAGGGCGCGAACCTGCCCACGTCCGCGCAGGCGCAAGAGGTGCTGGCGGCGCGCGGGATCACCGTCGTGCCGGACTTCATCGCCAACGCGGGCGGTGTGGTGGCGGCGGCTTACGGAATGGACGCGCGGTACTCGCCGTTCCCCGTGGACCCGGCCGTGGTGATGGACGCGGTGTCGCGGAAGTTGCGGGCCAACGCGGCGTTCGTGGTGGCGGAGAGCGCTTCTCGGGGCGTCACCCCGCACGAGACCGCGCGGGCCGTCGCCCAGGAACGGGTGCTGGCGGCGATGCGGCTGAAGGGCCGGGTCGCGTGAGCGCGCTCGACGGGATCGTCATCGCCGACTTCGGCCGCGTGCTCGCCGCGCCCTACGCGACGATGGTGCTGGCCGACCTGGGCGCCGAGGTGATCAAGGTCGAGCACCCGCGCGGCGACGAGACGCGGGCGTGGGGCCCGCCGCACGCGCACGGCCAGGCCACGTACTTCCTGTCGGTGAACCGGAACAAGGTCTCGCGCACGCTCGACCTGGCCACGCCCGAAGGCCTGGCCGAAGCCCGCGAGCTGGCGCTGGGCGCGGACGTGGTCGTGGAGAACTTCCGGCCGGGCACCATGCGGCGCTTCGGGCTCGACTACCCGTCGTTGCGGGCGGAGAACCAACGCCTTGTCTACTGCTCGGTGACCGGGTTCGGCGCGGGCAAGGGCGCGGCGCTGCCGGGGTACGACCTGCTGGTGCAGGCGGTCGGCGGGTTGATGAGCGTCACCGGCACGACCGAACCGACCAAGGTCGGGGTGGCGCTGGTGGACGTGCTGACCGGCATGCACGCCGCCGTGGGCATCCTGGCCGCGCTGCGCCACCGCGACCGCACCGGCGAAGGGCAACTGGTCGAGGTGGACCTGTTGTCGGTGTTGCTGTCCAGCATGGTGAACCAGTCGGCCGCGTACACGCTGGCCGGGGTCGTGCCGGGGTTGATGGGCAACCGGCACCCGTCCATCGCGCCGTACGAGGTGTTCCCCACCGCCGACAAGCCGATGGTGGTGGCCGTGGGCAACGACCGGCAGTTCGAGCGGCTGTGGGACGCCCTCGACCTCGCTCCCGACCCGCGGTTCGCCACCAACTCCGACCGCGTCGCGAACGTGGACGCGCTGGCGGACGTGCTGTCCGCGCGGCTGCGCACCCGCCCGGCCGACGACTGGTTCGCCCTGCTCACGCCGCTGGGCGTGCCGTGCGGGCCGGTCAACGACCTCGCCGGCGCGGTCGAGCTGGCCGAGTCGCTGGGCCTGCGCCCCACCGTGGACGTCGGCGGCCTGGACCTGGTCGCCAACCCCATCCGCCTGTCCGAGACCCCGGCGACCTACCGGTTGCCGCCGCCCGACCTGGAGTGACGTGGACCCGTTGACCCTGCTGGACATCCCCTCCCTGCTGCGTGCCGAGGACCGGGACATCCAGTCCACTGTGGAGCGCTTCCTGGCCGACCGCGTCCGGCCGCACGTCGCCGAGTGGTTCGAGGCCGGCGCCCTGCCCCGGGAGATCGCCGGTGAGCTGGGCGGGCTCGGCGTGCTCGGCATGCACCTGACCGGGTACGGCTGCGCGGGCGCGTCGGCCACCGCCTACGGGCTGGCGTGCCTGGAGCTGGAGGCCGTGGACAGCGGCATCCGCAGCTTCGTGTCGGTGCAGGGCTCGCTGTCGATGTTCTCGATCTGGAAGTACGGGTCGGAGGAGCAGAAGCGGGAGTGGTTGCCGCGCTTGGCGTCCGGCGAGGCGATCGGGTGCTTCGGCTTGACCGAGCCGGATTTCGGCAGCAACCCGTCCGGCATGCGCACGCGGGCCGTGCGGCAGGGCGGTGACTGGGTGCTCAACGGCACCAAGATGTGGATCACCAACGGCGGTTGGGCCGATGTCGCGACGGTGTGGGCGAACACGGACGACGGCGTGCGGGGGTTCCTGGTGCCGCGCGGCACGCCCGGGTTCAGCACGCGGGACATCAAGGGCAAGCTGTCCATGCGCGCGTCGGTGACGTCGGAACTGGTGCTGGAGGACGTGCGGCTGCCGGAAAGCGCTCGCCTGCCGCTCGCCACGAGCCTCGGCGCCCCCCTGTCGTGCCTGAACGAAGCGCGGTTCGGGATCGTGTTCGGCGCGGTCGGGGCGGCGCTGGACAGCTTCCGCGTGGCGCGCGACTACGCCGGGACGCGGGTGCAGTTCGACAAGCCGATCGCCGCTTTCCAGCTCACGCAGCGGAAACTGGCGTCGATGTCGCTCGCCGTGGGCAACGGCATGCTGCTCGCCCTGCACCTGGCGGGGTTGAAGGAGCGGGGCGTGCTGCGGCCCGAGCAGATCAGCGCGGGCAAGCTGAACAACGTCGAGTCGGCGATCGCCGTGGCCCGCGAGGCGCGCACGATCCTCGGGGCGAACGGCATCTCGCTGGAGTACTCGCCGCTGCGGCACGCGAACAACCTGGAGTCGGTGCTGACCTACGAGGGCACGTCCGAGATCCACGCGCTCGCGCTCGGTCACGCCCTGACCGGGATTCCCGCGTACCGGTGAACTTCGTCGCCCGGCGGTGGTGCTCGACCGGACACCGCCGCCGGGTCGGTGGTTTCATGCCCCGGAACCCCACTCCAGGAGGATCCGTGGCCAAGCGTGTGTCGGTGGCGGTCGCCGTGCTCACCCTGCTCGTGACCGTCGCACCCGCGCACGCGGTCACGGCGGACTTCACCGGCACGGTCGCGTCGAGCACGTGCTCGGGCGCGGTGGTGCGGACGCCGACCGCGCAACCGTCCGACCCTGCGCTGGTGCTGACCAACGGGCACTGCGTGCAGATGATGCCGGACGGGGACGTCCTGGTGGACCGGCCGTCGTCGCGCTCGTTCTCGCTGATCGACCGGGAGGGCACCGGATCGCTGCGCACGGTGCGCGCCAACCGCCTGCTGTACGCGACGATGACCCGCACCGACGCGGCCCTGTACCGGCTGTCCCTGACGTACTCGGACGTCGAAGCCGCGGGGTCGCGCGCGCTGGAACTGGCCGCGGAGCGGCCCGCCGCCGGGATCGCGATCGACGTGGTCTCGGGGTACTGGAAGAAGGTCTACTCGTGCCGGTTGGACGGGTTCGTGCACCAGTTGCGCGAGGACAAGTGGACCTGGCACGACAGCGTCCGGTACACGCGTGAGTGCGAGACGGCCGCGGGCAGCTCGGGCTCGCCGGTCCTCGATCAGGCCGGCCGGGTGGTCGCGGTGAACAACACGATGAACGAGAGCGGCGAGCGCTGCACGTTCAACAACCCTTGCGAGGTGGACGCGTCCGGTGCGGTGACGGTTCGCCACCGCACCGGGTACGCGCAGCAGACCCACCTGTTGGTGGCGTGCCTCAAGCCCGGCAGCGTGCTGGACCTCAACGCGCCGGACTGCTCGCTGCCGCGGCCCTAGAACCTTTCCCCGGACAGCGCTTGCACGGCCGTCATCGGGTTGCCGAGGTGGTAGTGGTCAACGGCCAGGTAGTTCGGGGTCTTGCGGGCGGCGGGTTCGCAGAAGCGGCGGGCGCGGTCGGCGAGCTTGCCGTTGTCGGTGCTCGCGGTGCCGGTGAACGGCACGTCGCGGAAGTGGTTCATGACGAACAGCGGGGTGAAGCCCGGTTCGGTGCGGGTGAGCGGCGTGCTCCAGCGGCTGTAGCAGGACCAGTCGGAGGTGCCCAGGCCCGAGCCCATGGACCAGTGGTTCTCCACGGTCCACTCGGACTGGTACATCACGCCGAAGCTGTCGCGTTGCGGGGTGTCGTTGGCGCGGGTGTGGTCGGTGAAGATCAGCAGGCGCTTCCCGGTGGCGCGCAGGGTGTTCAAGGTGGGCCAGCCGTTCGTGCGGACGCCGGCCTGGTCGGGGCGGAACAGGACGTCGGCGAGGCCGGTGACGCGGGCCAGCTCGTTCTTGAGGACCTGCGCGGAGACGTAGTCCTCCAGGAAGATCGTGACGAACTCGCCGGGGTTGGCGCGCAGGAAGTCCACGACCTTCTGCACGTCCACCCAGAGCGCGACCGGGCGGCTGACCCACGTGCAGCTGTTGTGGCACAGGATCGCGCCGTCCGGGGTCTGGTGGATGTCGAGCTGGAAGCCGCGCACGCCGTCGGCGAGTTGCTGGGCGATGCCGCGTTGCTGGTTCGGGGCGAGGTTGACGAAGGGTGGCGCGAAGCCGCCGTCGACGCCGTTGGCGTAGGCGTTGTGGGCGGTGAGGAAGGTGACCTGGTCGAGCCGGCGGGTGCCGTCCTGGGGGACGGGGGTGCGGGTGGGGTGGACCGGGGTGAGGTACCAGAGCGTGTCACCGGTGCCGACCTTGACCTGGTCGCCGGCGGACACGAGGTAGCGGTCGGCGCCGGGGACGCGGAGGCGGTGGCGATCGGCGTCGGGCAGGACGTCCCACTGGGCGTCGGGGCTGTCACAGGCGAGCATGACCGCTTGGTCACCGCTGCGGCCGAGGCAGAGCGCGCCTTCCTTGAGTGTTCGACCACTCAGCGTCCACTGCTGGTGGTCTTCGTCGCCTTTGGGCCGGTGCTGGACGACCGAGGTCCCGGAGACGGCGGCGTTGAGCCCGGTCGTGGCGCTTTGCAGGTAGATCAGCGTGTCGGCGGCGGCCGGAGCGGCGGCGGCCGAAGCGGTGGCGGCCGAAGCGGTGGCGGCGGAGGCGGTGGCGGCGGCGGCCGAGGCGGTGGCGGCCGGAGTGGTGGGGGTGATCAGCAGGGCGGTGGCGAGGAGTGCAGGGGTGGCTCGCATCGAGCGTCCTCCCGGGGTCGGGCGAGGGATGCGGCGGTCACCCGACAGGATCACCCATCCCCACACCAACGCGAAAGAGTTTCACGTGATCTCGTCCTACCCTGGGCACATGACCGAACCGTGGGGCGACACCGACAAGATCCGACGCGTCCTGGCCGGGTGCGAGACGTGGGCGATCGTGGGACTGGCCAACCACCCGCAGCGCGCGGCGTTCGGCGTGGCCCGGTTCCTGCAGCAGCACGGCAAGCGCATCGTGCCGGTGCACCCGGACGCCGAGACCGTGCTGGGCGAGCCGGGTTACGCGAAGCTGGCGGACATCCCGTTCCCGGTCGACTGCGTGGACGTGTTCCGGCGCTCGGAGGCGGCGGGCGAGTTCGCGGACTCCGCGGTGGCGATCGGCGCGAAGGCGGTGTGGTTCCAACTCGGCGTGATCGACGAGGAGGCGTACGACCGCACCACCACCGCCGGCCTCGACATGGTGATGGACCGCTGCCCGGCGATCGAATGGGCGGCCAACGGCCCGCGCTGACCCGCACCCGCGGCGCTCGCGGGCTCCCGGCCAGCCGCTAACCTCGCGTCATGCCGGTAGCCGAGCTGAACGGGATCACCCTCAACTACGACGTCCAGGGCGCGGGGCACCTGGTGGTCCTGATCATGGGCACCGGCAGCCCGGGCCGCGTGTGGCAGCCGCACCAGGTGCCCGCCCTGGTCGCGGCGGGCTTCCGGGTGGCGACGTTCGACAACCGGGGCATCCCGCCGACGGACGAGTGCGCGTCCGGCATGAAGATCGAGGACCTGGTCAACGACACCGCGGCCCTGATCGAACACCTGGGCGGCCCGGCGCACGTGGTGGGGACGTCGATGGGCGCACGAGTCGCCCAGGAACTGGCCCTCGCCCGCCCGGACCTGGTCACCAAGGCGGTCCTCCTGGCCACCGCCGCCCGCAACGACCCGCTGCAACTGGCCCTGTCCCAGGGCGAACGAGCGCTGCACGACGAACGCGTGGTCCTGCCGGGCCGCTACCACGCGGCGATGACGGCGATCCTGAACCTGTCCCCGGCGACCCTGCGCGACCCGGTGGCGATCCGGGACTGGCTGGACGTCTTCGAGTTCACCGGCTCGACGGTCGGCGCGGGCGTGCGGGCGCAGATGGAGCTGGACGAGTTCGACAGCCGCCTGGACGCGCTGCGCGACGTGCGGGTGCCGTGCCTGGTGGTCGGCTTCGCGGACGACCGCGTCCTGCCGCCGCACCTGGCGAGGGAGGTGGCCGAGGCCATCCCGGACGCGCGGTACGCCGAGGTGGAGGACGCCGGCCACTTCGGCTTCCTGGAACAACCGGCGAAGGTCAACCACCTCCTGACCACCTTCCTGACCGGCTGACCCCGAGAACACGGGCCGGCCGGACACCCACCCCTGTCACACCCGCAACAACCGCCCCACCCGCACCCCACACGTCCGGAACCGGCCTACCACCGGACCGCAAACGCCGTTACCGTCGTTGCGACCTGCGGAAGGGGTATATGGACCACCGGCGGATCGCCCGTACCTCGCGCACGATCGCGTTGATCGGCGTGGGCGGTGTGACGTGCCTCGTGCTCGTGCCCGTCGCCTTCAACGCCGCGACCGGCGGGTCCGCACCGCGCGTCCTCGGGCCGTACGCCACCTGGCTGTGGCCCTCGCTGGTCCTCCTCGGCGCGCTCACCGCCGCCCTCGCCGCGTGGGAGCCGTTGAGCGCCCGGCTCGTCCAGCGCCGGCCCGCGCACCCGGCCAACCGCGTCGCCGCGCTGGACCGCGTCGAGCGGTTCGTGCGGCGCGGCATCGACGGGTCGTTGGGGGCGCAGGTCCGGATCAAGCTCGGCGTCGTGCCGCGCGTCGGGCCCAGGCTGTCCGCGCGGATCCGGGCACCGTTGGTGGTGGTCGGCGAGACCGGGTGCGGCAAGACCACCCTGATGCTCGAACTCGCGGACCGGCTGCTGGAACGCGCCCGCGCCGACCCGAGCACGCCGGTGCCGGTCGTGGTCGAACTCGGCACCTGGCGGCCCGAGCGCGACTTCGGCGAGTGGCTGCTGCACACCCTCCACCAGCGGTACCGGATCGGGGTGCGGCTCGGCCGCACGTGGCTGCGCGAACGCCGCCTCACCGTCCTGTTCGACGGCCTGGACGACCTGCCCGCCGCCCACCGCGCCGACTGCCTGCGCTGGATCACCGCGCTCAAGCTCCCCCAGGTCGTCCTCTGCTGCTCGACCGACGACTACGAACGCCTCCCCCGCTACGACGTCGTCCACGTCGAACCCCTGCGCCGCACCGACGTCCTCGACCTGATCGCCGGCTGCGAACCCCGCCTCGACGGCCTCCACGAAGCCCTCACCAAGCACCCCGACCTGTGGGACGAGGTCCGCACCCCGCTCGCCTTCGACCTCCTCGCCCTGGCCTACCGGGCGGGCCGCGCCGAGTACCGGGGCGTCCTGGACACCTACCTGGTCGAGTCGGCCGCCCGCGGCCCCGGCCGGGCCGAGCGCACCATCCGCGCGCTGCGGTTCCTGGCCCGCATCGCCCGCCGCCGCGACGACCTCGCCGCCCGCCACCGCCTCCCCCACCGCCGCGTCTGGCTGGACTTCGTCGGCGAACCCGCGGTGTGGCGGCTGTTCCGCCGCGCCGGACCGGGCGCGCTGGCCGGGCTCGTGGCCGGCACGTGCTTCGCGCTCGCCCTCGACCTCGGCTCGGCGGCGGCCGTCGTGGCGGCCGTGGCGGCGGGCGGGCTCGGACAGGGCCGGTTCGCCGTCACGACCGAAGACCGAAGACGAGGACTCCGCTGGGCCGCGACGGGTTTCGCGGCGGGAGCGGCCACCGGCGCGGCACTGTCCACAATGGGCGGTTGGCTCGGCGCACAGGCGGCCCGGTGGCCGGCGTTCGTCACGTTCGGCCTGGTCCTGGTCACGACCTTCCTGATCACGCTGGGCATCACCCGCGACCGCTACTGGGCCGTCGCCGCCGCCCTCGCCCCCACGGCCGTGATGATCTGGACCGGCCCCTCCGCCGCCCTCCTGACCGGCCTCGGCGCGGGCCTGCTCGCCGGCACGGCCGCCGGGGTCCTCGCCACCGGCCTCGCCGCGATCTGGCGGACCCTCGACCGACCCCCGCCCCGCGCCCTGCACTGGCTCCCGCTGGCGGGCCTCCCCGGCATCGCCCTCGCCATCGCCCTCGGCGCGCCGCCCGCCCCGCACGTCGCCCCGATCACCGGCCTCCTGATCGGCCTCGCCGTCGCCCCCGTCGCGCGCTCGCCCGAACCGGTGGTGGAACTGCTGGCCAAGCCGCTCGCGCTGGACGAGTTCCCGTTGCGCCGCAAGGCGTTCATCCAATCGGCGCGGGACCGGGTCCTGCTCGTCGACGGCAACCGCTTCCCGCACGCCGCGGTCCGCGACCACCTCGCCGAGTGCGACCCGGTCGACCTCGCCGGCACCGTCGAACGCCGCCGCCGGGCGCTCAGCCCCACCGGGTCCGCCCCCCCGGCTTGAACACCGACAACGCCGTGTTGACCAGGTACAACGTCAACGACACGCAACACGCGACCAGCACGTCCGCCCCCGCGCCGGCCACGCCGTCCGCCGCGTCCCGCACCCCCGACCGCAGCGAGAACGTCGTCGCCACCACGGCGATGACGGTCAGCACGAACTTCACCAGCACCCACCGGTGCTTCACCAACCCCCACTTCGTGCCCAGCGACAGCACCACCCCGGTCACCAGCGCGCCCAACCCCAGCGGCAGCACCACGAAGTCGGCCAGCAGCACCATCGCCCGGTAGAACTCCCGCTCGCCGACCGAGGCGAGCGCCAGGTTCCCCAGCGTCACCCCCAACCACCCGACGGACGTGACGACGTGCAGCAGCACCCACGACTTGCGTGCGACAGGCTTCATGCCACCGGAATCTGCCCGCTGCGGGCCCGTCACCACGTCCGCCCCACAGCGGCATCCCGGACTACGCCCGTCGACGTAGTCATGCGGGCTGGGCACGTGGTCGCGCCAGGCGGCCGGGTGCACCCGTTCCGACGCACGCACGTCCACCCGGTTGGCCGAAAAGACCCTGCCACACCAGCGAATCCGTGCGACATCCGGGGGCCCGACAGGTTATCGCAGGGTGCACGAACGGCTACGCTCCGGTGACGTGGGCAGGCCACGGGAGTTCGACGACGCGGCGGTCGTGGACGCCGCGATGGACGTGTTCTGGTCGAAGGGGTACGAGTCCACTTCGACGGAGGACCTGTGCGTGCGCACGGGCCTGGGCCGCGGCAGCCTCTACAACGCCTTCGGCAGCAAGCACGGCCTGTACGAGCGGGTGCTGCGGCGCTACGCCGAGGTGGGGTTCGGCGCGCAGGCGGAGATCCTGGGGCGGCCGGGCCCGGTGAAGGGGCGGTTGCGCGCCCTGATGGTCGCGGTGATCGACGCCGACCTGGGCGACCCGGTCAAGCGCGGGTGCCTCGCGGTGAACGCGGCCGTGGACGCGGGCGGCACCGACGACGTGGTCGCGGACCAGGTGCTGCGGCAGTTCTCGCGGTTCGAGGCGGCGGTGCGGGAGGCGATCGCGTGCGGGCAGCGGGACGGCGAGGTGGCGGCGGACGTGGACCCGTCGGTGGCGGCCAGGGTGTTCGTCAGCGCGTACTACGGGCTGCGCGTGCTGGGGAAGGTCGTGCGGGACCGGCGGGTGCTGGAGGACGTGGTCGAGGGGACGCTGGCGCGGCTATGACGTCCAGCGCGTCGGGCGGGTCACGTCGGGCGGCAGCTTGGTGCCGGCGTCGCCCTTCGCGGCGTCGAGCTGCACCTGGGTGACGAACAGCGCCCCGGTCAGGTCCGCGCCGGCGAGGTTCGCGCCCCGCAGGTCCGCGCCGATGAGGTCCGCTTCGCGCAGGTCGGCTCCCCGCAGGTCCGCGCCGATCAGGTAGGCCCCGCGCAGGTCCGCGCCCCGCAGGTGCGCGCCGGCGAGCTTCTTGCCGATGAGGTCCGCGCCGCGCTTGGCCTTGCGGCCCTTGACGTGCCGGCGGGCCTGGTCGCTGGCCTGCTCCAGGAGTGCGGCGACGGCGCGCCAGCGGGGGCCGACGTCCAGTCGTGCCAACACTTCCGGCTGTTCGGCGGTGAGCGCCTCAACGTCCCGGAGGGCCTCTTCCAGCCGCGGCCGGAGATCCTTCTGATCGAGCGCGATGGCCTGGGTGAGGTACCAGAGCAGTTCGTGCAGCTCCCGCATGACCGGGAAGACGTCGAACATCAGCTCGGCGGACTCGGGGGCGTCGCGCCAGCTGCGGCCCTGGAAGGTCACCTGGGCGACCTGCTGGCCCGCGCCGAAGCAGTCGTAGACCGTGCAGCCGGGGAAACCACGCTGCCGCAGGCTGTCGTGGATGCCGCAGCGGAAGTCGGTGCCGAGGTTGCGGCACGGGGTGCGGGCGGGCTTGTCGATGGCGAAGTCCGCGGACTTGGCGAACGCCGGGACCACGCAGCACAACCCGAAGCACCGCTCGCAGTCGGCGCGCAGTTCCGTCATGTGGCCAGTTCGTCCAGGATCTGCTGCCCGTACTTGGCCAGCTTGTTCTCGCCGACGCCGTTGACCGTGCCCAGTTCTTCGAGGGTGGTGGGCGCGAGCGTGGCGATCTGGCGCAGCGTGGCGTCGTGGAAGATCACGTAGGCGGGGACGCCCTGCTCCTTCGCGGTGGCCGCGCGCCACGACCGCAGCTTCTCGAACACCGGCGCGGCCTCGGCCGGCATCTCCACCGCGGGGGCCTTGGCGGCTTTGGCGGCCTTCTCCGCCTTGGCCTTGCGCTCCGGTTCGCGCCGCATGAGCACCTTGCGGCCCTTGTAGAGGACCTCTTCGCTGGCGGGCGTGAGGACGAGCGTGGAGTACTCGCCTTCGACGGACAGGAACCCCTGCGCGAGGAGCTGCCGGACCACGCCGCGCCAGCCGCTCTCGTTGAGCTCGGTGCCGATGCCGAAGACCGACAGCGTGTCGTGGTCGAACTGGATCACCTTGGCGGTCTTGCGGCCGAGCAGGATGTCGATCGTCTGGCCGGCGCCGAACTTCTGGCGGCGTTCGCTGCGCAGGCGGTAGACGGTGGAGAGGACCTTCTGGGCGGGGATCGTGCCGTCCCAGGTCTCCGGCGGCGTGATGCAGGTGTCGCAGTTGCCGCAGGGTTCGCCGCTCTGGCCGAAGTAGTCGAGCAGTTGGACGCGGCGGCACTCGACCGTCTCGCACAGCGCGAGCATGGCGTCGAGGTGCTGGTTGAGCTTGCGGCGGTGGGCCTGGTCGCCGTCGGAGTCCTCGATCATCTTGCGCTGCTGGACGACGTCCTGGAGGCCGTAGGCGAGCCAGGCGGTGGACGGCAGCCCGTCGCGGCCGGCGCGGCCGGTCTCCTGGTAGTAGCCCTCGACGGACTTCGGCAGGTCGAGGTGGGCGACGAAGCGGACGTCCGGCTTGTCGATGCCCATGCCGAACGCGATGGTGGCGACCATCACCAGGCCGTCCTCGCGCAGGAATCGCGACTGGTGCTCGGCGCGCTTGTTCGAGTCGAGGCCGGCGTGGTACGGGAGCGCCTTGATACCGTTGGCGTTGAGGAATTCGGCGATCTTCTCGGTGGAATTGCGGGAGAGGCAGTAGACGATTCCCGCGTCGCCCCGGTGCTCGGTGGTGATCAGTTCGAGCAATTGCTTCTTGGGCTCGTTCTTGGGGACGATCCGGTACTGGATGTTGGGCCGGTCGAAACTGGCCACGAAGTGCTTGGCGTCGCCGAGCTTGAGCCGTTCGGCGATCTCCGCGTGGGTGGCCTTGGTGGCGGTCGCCGTGAGGGCGACGCGCGGCACGTCCGGCCACCGTTCGTGCAGGTGGGAGAGGGCGAGGTAGTCGGGCCGGAAGTCGTGGCCCCACTGCGACACGCAGTGCGCCTCGTCGATCGCGAACAGGGCGATCCGGCCCCGTTCCAGCAACCGGACGGTCTGCTCCACCCGCAGCCGTTCGGGGGCGAGGTAGAGCAGGTCGAGTTCCCCGGCGAGGAATTCGGCCTCCACCATCGCCCGCTCGTCGGGGTACTGCGTGGAATTGAGGAAACCGGCTTTCACGCCGAGGTCGCGCAGGGCGTCCACCTGGTCCTGCATCAACGCGATGAGCGGCGAGACGACCACCCCGACCCCGTCCCGCACGAGCGAGGGGATCTGGTAGCACAACGATTTGCCACCACCCGTGGGCATGAGGACCAGCGCGTCACCACCGGCGATGACGTGCTCGACAATCTCCTGCTGGTCCCCGCGGAAGGAGTCGTACCCGAAGACCCTCCGCAAGACCTCGTGCGAAGCCACGAACCGATCCTAACGACCCCCACCGACACTCCCCCGCCACCCCACTGCATCACCGGTTGCACCAGCCGGCCCGCCTAGCCCTTGAACACCCGCTCCCGGTGCCAGGCGAAGTAACCGGCCGACGCGGCGTGGTGCGCGTGCGACACCCGGCCGGCCAGGATCGCGAGCTGTTCGGCCAGCGCCCCTTCGGCGGGCGTGGCCAGCACCGTCCCGTCCGGCCCGACGGTCACGTACCCCAGCTCGAACAGCCGGTCGCAGCCCAGGGAGCACGCCAGCATCGCCACGTTCCGCAGGTCGTTGCGCTCGTCGTCCGAACACTCGGCCCGCTGCTTGATGTGCGCGGCGACCAGCAGGTTCACCGGCAACTCCCGCCCGCACAGCGCACACGTCCCCACCGCGGCGTCCCCGATCAGCACGTGCCGCAACGCCCCTTGCTCGACGCGGTACTTCGCCAACGCCGTCCGATCGAGCACGGCGAACAAGCCCTGGTGTGGAACGCCGCGACCGACCTGACCGCGGAGCGTAAACGGGTGATCGTCGTGTCCGGCGGTCCCGGCACCGGCAAGTCCGTGATCGCGCTCCGGCTGGTCGTGGACCTCACCCGCCGGCGGTCGCGGGTCAAGACGGAGGCCCGGTACCTCACCCCGTCCGGCACTCTTGTCGCGCAGCTCAGACGCGACGTCGAGGGCGTGGCCGGCGCCCGGGGCATGTTCGGCCACCCGAGTTCGCACCCGCCGTCGACCCCGATCGTGCCCGTGGTGGACGAGGCGCAACGGCTCGAGCGCAACGGTTGGCAGCTGCAACGGCTCATGACGTGCGCGCCGGTCAGCGTGTTCCTGTTGGACGAGCGGCAGGTGATCCTGCCGAACGAGGGCTACCGCGTCGAGGAGTTGCGGCAGGAGGCGCTGCGGCTGGGGGCCGACTTCCGCCACGTGGAGCTGCAGAGCCAGTTCCGGTGCGGCGGGTCCCAGTCCTACCTCAACTGGCTCGGTCGCCTGCTGTCCCGGGACGCGTCCCCCGAGGCGTGGGCGGACCGCACCTTCGACTTCGACATCGCCCGCGACCCGGACGACCTGGACACGTGGATCCGACACCACAGTGGCGAGGGCGTCACGGCGCGCATCGCGGCGGGCTTCTGCTGGCCCTGGACCGAAGTCAGCGCCAAGCAACCACTTGTGAACGACGTGGTGCTCCGCTGGACCGACCGGAACGGCGTGGACCGGACCTGGCGCCGCCCGTGGAACGCGCACGTGGAGCACCGGGACCCCAACGGCGACGTGACCGCCCCGGGACGCAAGTTCTGGGCGACGGACCCGGGCGGCCAAGACCAGGTGGGGTGCGTGTACACCTGCCAGGGCCTCGAGTACGACTACGGCGGCGTGATCATGGGGCCGGACCTGGTGTGGCGTGCGGACCGGTGGGTGGCGCAGCCGAAGGAGAGTGAGGACGACCGGGTCAACGGGCTGTCCCCCGAGGAGTACCTGCCGCTGGCGCTGAACATCTACTGGGTGCTGGCCAGCCGCGCGATGCTGGGCTGCCGGCTGTACTCGACCGACGCCGAGACCCAGGACTTCCTCCTGCGGCTGCGCGGGTAGCCGCTACTCCGGCACGTTGTCGTTCCACACCGGCTTCATGTGCATCCGGCGCGCCGCCGGGGCTTCCAGACGCTCGAACCGCCCCGGCGCGCTCCGGTACACGCAGTCGATGCCCAGGTCGTGCAGGAACTTGACGCCGTCGTTGTCGGGACGGGCGGGGAACAGCGCCGTCAGGCGCACCACCTCGACGTCTTTCGGGCAGTGGGGTGCGTAGTGCAGGAGTTGGGCCACCGCCTGGCGCACGCGTTCCCGCGTGAACCCGCCCTTGGCCTCGATGATCTCCGCGCCCTCGGGCCGGAGCACGTACATGTCCGAGATGCCGGCCGCCGACCTGAGTCGCCGGAACTCGAGGTCGGGGTGCGCCTGCACGTACTCGGTCATCAACAGCGACTCCGTACGGTGGACGGTGACGTCGCGAGCGGTGCGGCCGTAGGTGACTTCCGAGGTGAGGAAGTTCTCGAGTTCCACGACCAGGCCTTGTTCCAACCGCGACTCCACGTACTTGTCGCCGGCCTCGGCCACCTCCGCCGCGCGCCGGCCGAGGCCTTCCAGGACCTGGCGCACGAGAACCTCGTCCCGGACCACCCGACCGGACTGGAACGGGCCCGAAAGCCGCCCGTCGGAGACGTCCGCGAGGTCCTGGTAGGGGATCTCGACCTCTTCGTCCAGCGTGATCAGGCTGTACACGTTGACGAAGCTGTCCGCGTCGCCCGGCTCCCTCCACAGCTCGTCCGCGAACGCCTGGTTGCGGAAGCTCGCGCCGACCTCGCCGATCGCCCGGATGTGCTTGTCCCAGGCGAAAAGGGCGACGTCACCCAGTTCCACCTGCCGCATGGCCTTGTCGAGGAAGGGGCGGGTGCCCCAGAACCGGGCCCGGCCGTCGGGGTGCAGCCGCTCCAAGACGGCCAGTTCGCCGTCCGCCAACTTCGACCGGAACCGGGATTCGCTGAACGGCACGTCCTTGTGCAGCGTCTTGTGCCTGTTGCGCTCGGCCTCGGTGTTCGCCACGGGCTGGATCAGCAATCGGGTCATCGCGATGGGGCTTTCGGTCGACGGGCGCGCAACGGACGGATCGTCGCACAACCGCCGCCGCTCCGCGTAGATCCCCATGAATTCCGCAATTGTGCGGCCGGAAGCCGAGTTCACGCGAACCCGCCGGTACGCGACAGCGCAAGCACTAGTCTCCCGCTCATTCGTCCCACACGCCCCTGGAGCACCGGATGGCGGACGACACCGCCACGACAAGCAACGACATCAAGGGCAACCCGCACACCGCGGTGCAGGCGGGCACGATCTCCGGCGGGGTCCACATCCACGTGCCCGCCACCGCGGACGCGATCGTGCCCCGCCAACTGCCCGCCGCGCCGCGCTCGTTCGCCGGTCGCGAGCCGGAACTCGCCGCGCTCGCGGAGGCCGTGGACGACGCCCGGCCGGGCACGACCGTCGCGATCTCGGCGATCGGCGGCATGGGCGGCGTCGGGAAGACGTCGCTCGCGCTGCATTGGGCCCACCTCAACCAGTCGCGCTTCCCCGACGGGCAGCTCTACGTCAACCTGCGCGGGTTCGACCCGGGCGGCAAGCCGCTGGACCCCGCGGTCGCCGTGCGGGGCTTCCTGGACGCGCTCGGCGTCGCCGCCGCCTCCATCCCCGCGGACCTCGACGCGCAGGCAGCGCTGTACCGGACGCTGTTGGCCGGCCGCCGGGTGCTGGTCGTGCTCGACAACGCCGTGGACGAGGAGCAGGTGCTGCCGCTGCTGCCCGGCAGCGGCACGTCGACCGTTCTGGTGACCAGCCGCAACACCTTGAGGGGTCTCGCCGGTGCGCACGGCGCGCGGCTGCTGTCGCTGGACGTGCTGACGGCGCGAGCCGCGGTCGAGATGCTCGAGGGCTACCTCGGCGCGGACCGGGTCGCGGCCGAGCGGGACGCGGTGCGCGCCCTGGTCGAGCTGAGCGGCCGGCTGCCGCTGGCGTTGAGCATCGTCGCCGCGCGGGCGAGCATGTACCCGCACTTCCCGCTGGACGAGTTCGTGGCCGAGCTGCGCGACGCCGGGCGACGGCTGGACGCGTTCCACGGCCGCGTGCCGCAGCACGACCTCCGCGCGGTGTTCGACTGGTCCTACCGCGCGCTGCCCGCCGCGGAGGCGCGGTTGTTCCGGCTGCTCGGCCAGGTGACGGCGCCGGACACGACGACCGCCGCCGTGGCGAGCCTGGCGGCGGTGCCCGAGGCCGAGGGTCGACGGCTCCTGCGGCACCTCGTCGAGGCGCACCTGGTGGAGAACCACGCGCCCCGCCGCTACCGGATGCACGACCTGGTCCGCCTGTGGGCGTGGGAGGAGGCCGAGCGGGTCGACGGCGCGGCCGAGCGGACCGCCGCGCAGGAGCGGTTCGTGGACTTCCACCTGCACACCGCGCTCGCCGCGTCCGTCCGGGTCGACGGCCAGCGGACCAGGGTGCCGACGACCGAGCCGAGCACCGGCTGCCTGCCCCTGGACTTCCCGGACCGCACCGCCGCCCTCGAATGGCTCGACGCCGAGCACGCCTGTCTGCTGAGCGCGGGGAAGGTGGCCGTCGCCCACCGCTGGCACGCCAAGGTCTGGCAGCTCGCGTACGCGCTCGACACGTTCCACTGGCGGCGCGGTCACGTCCACGACCACTTCACGTTGTGGCAGGACGCACTTGAGGCGGCCGAGGGGCTGGGCGACGACGCCCTGCGGGGCAAGGCCCACCGGTACCTCGGTTTCGCCGCGTCCCGGCGGGGTTCGCACGACGAGGCGGCACAGCACCTGTCCAGGGCGCTGGAACTGGCGGTGCGCACGGGTGACCTGCGCGAAGAAGGCCGGGCGCACCAGAACTTCGCCCACGCGTGGGAGGTCCGCGGGGACTACGCGAAGGCGCTGGAACACGCGATGCTGGCGTGGCCGCTGTTCCGCGACGCGGGCACGCCGGTGTGGGAGGCCAGGGCGCTCAACCTCGCCGGCAGCTACCAGGCCCGGCTCGGTGAGCACGGACAGGCGCGTGAGCTTTGTGCCCGGTCGCTCGAGCTGTCGAGGGAGTTGGAGGACCTGGACGGCGAAGCGGCGTCGTTGGACTGCCTGGCCGACGCGCACGTCCGTTCCGGCGACCACCGCACGGCCGTCACGCTGTTCCGGGAGGCTCTCCGGCTGCGCCGGCAGCTGGGAAACGCCTATGGCGCGGCGGACAGCACCGCCGGTCTCGGCCGTTGCCTGGCCGCGGTCGGGGATCACGCGGAGGCGAGCGAGGTGTTGCACCAGGCGCACAGCCTTTACCGCGCCCAGAGCCGCCTCGCGGAGGCGGAGGCGGTTCGCCTGCTGCTCGACGGGCTTCCCCCAGCGCCTTGATGGCGGCATCACGACGTCGTGACCAACGGCGAGTTCGGTTCGATCGGGTGCGGATGGAAAGTTCCTGTTGCGCAACGACTTCCGGGTGTGGAGCGATACTCGCGGTGATGTCTCAAGCGAATGGGGAGAACCTTGTCCACCCCTGCCTTACGCGGCCTGCACAGCGTCTCGCGCGTGCTGAGAGCCTTGCTGGACCGGCCCGAGCGCGGCGAACGGGCGTTGCCGTTGGTCTGTCTGATCGGGCAGCCGGCGGCCGAACGCTTCTCCGGCGCGTTGGCCCGCAGGCTCGCGGACGCTGAGCCGCCGAAGGTGTTGTTCGCCAGGGTGGACGCGGAGAACCCGCCGGTTGCCGAGGTTTCCGCGAAACAGCGGCCACCGCTGCTCCCGCTGCTGGTGGAGGTGCGTGACCGGTTGGCGGAGGACCGGTTCGGGGATCAGCGGGTACGTTCTTTCCCGCACTTCCGGCTGGTGGACGACATCACGCGGCAGACCCGGGACGGTGGGCTCGCCGGGGCGTGGCGCAGGCGGCGGGCGGAGCCGGACCCCGAGCGGGCCGAGGCCAGTGCGGCGGCACGGGCGGCGCTTCCGCCGTGGGCGCAGTTCTTCGTCGCGCTCTTCGTCGCGTGGCACCGGCCGTTGCGCTACTGGCTCTGGTCGCGCGGGGTGTGGCCGTTCGGCGCGGAACCGCGGTGGCTGATGCGGCAACGGTTCGCGCTGCCCGGCCACTCCACCGGGTTCGTCGGTTTCGCCGAACGCCTCGCCGCGCAGCGGGACCACGAAGAGGACGAGCAAGGCCTGTGGGAACTCAAGAAACTCCTCGTGCACGCGTTCCTGAACGACCTCAGAACCGCCTACGGCACCGGAACTCCCCGCCTGCGCCGGTTCCGTCGCACGACGTACCCGTTGGTGCTGCTGAACAACGTCACCGAGGACAACGCCGGTGGTGAGCTGCTGCACCTGATCAACGACGTCCGCAAGGAGTCCCCCGCGCACGCGCCGCTGCTCGTCGTCGCCACCATGCGCGATCACCCGCAGTGGCTGACGAAAACCGGTATGGCGCAACCGGTTCACCGGATCGGTGACGACTTGGACGCGTGGGTCGATCGGCCGAGCCGCAAGCGCCTCCTCGGGGACGGCATGCGGGTGATCACGGTGGACCTGTCGCCGGACGACGACACCGCGGTGGAACCGATCCGCCCACGTCCGGTCCCCGTGCCCGCCCGGCGTTCGTTCCTGGTGCTGGCCACGGTGATCGCTCTGGCCGTCGCCGTCACCACCGGCGGGTCGTGGCTGTGGCCGCGCGTCTCGGGTGACTGCCTGCCGTCGCCACGCGCCGGTGTCGGCGTGCGGTGGGTCGAGGACGCGCGGGGTGGCGAGTGCGTGGGTTACAGCGACAGCGCGGCCCAGGTCTTCGGCGACAACGAGCGGCTGCGGGCCGCGCAGCGGGCGATCTTCGAGCTGAACGGTCGAGCGGACGAGCTGCACGCGGTGGACCCGGACCGGCCGCTGGTCAGCATCGTCTACTTCTCGGAGCTGACCATCCCGGAGGGTGAGCTGGGATCCGCCGACTCGGCCACCGAGCAGCTCACGGGCTTGTTGCTGCGCCAGTCGCAGGACAACGTCCCCAGCGACCACAACGGTCCGTTGTTGCGGGTGCTGATCGCCAACGGCGGCTACGAGATGAACCGCGCGCGGGAGGTGACCGACGACTTCCTGATCCCGCTGTTCAGGTCCGACCCATCCCTGATGGGCGTGGTCGGGATGGGCCGCACCGTGGACCCCGTGGAGACCGCGATAGCCGCCCTGGGCGACAACGGGATTCCGGTCATCGGCACCACTTTGACCGGTGACACCGTCGCCGGCCGTTCGCCGATGTACTTCCAGTTCGTTCCGGGCAACCGGGCCCAGGCGGCGGTCGTGAAGGCTTTCGCGGACCGGTCGCAGCGGCCGGTGGACGTGTACCAGCAGCGGGACATCCCGGGTGACGGCTACTTGGCTTCGTTGCGCGCCGAACTGACGGCGCAGGTGGGTGAGGCGTCGTTCCGGTATTGGGATGGTGCGGTGAGCAGCGCGAAGCCGTTGTGCGGGGCCAGGGTCGCGGTCTACGCCGGGCGGCAGTCCGATTTCGACGGGTTTCTGGACCGGGTGCTGACCGAGTGCGCCGGCAACCTGCCGATCATCCTGGGTGGCGACACCGTGGCTCGTTTCGTGGCGCAGCCGGACAAGCGCGACAAGGCGAGTTATGCGGGCAAGGAGATCCTGTACGTGTCGCTGGGCGGCGTGGCGGTCCTGGACAACCGGACCTGCCTCGCGTCCGAACCGCCCACGCCTCCGACCGCCCTGTGCTCCGCCTTGCGCGACTTGCGCCAGTCCACCGATGAGGACCCGCCGGCGTGGCGAGCGCTGGGTTCGTTGCTGGACAAGGAGAAGGTGCCGTGGATCGGGGAGCGGGTGGCCATCGCCTACGACAGCGCCGGCCTGTTCCTGCACGCGATCCGCTGGAACCAGTCAGCCCGGACCCACCCCACTCCCCACACCCCGAACCGGGCGGCGATCTCCCACGAACTCCTGGAACTCACCTGCCCCACCACCCCGGACGCACCCCGCGGCAACTGCTACGACGGCGCGTCCGGGGCAATAGACTTCCGCGCGGGCCGCACCGGCGACCACCGCCCCATCACCATCCTGCGCGTACCGGACGTGAAGAACACCGCCGAACCACCAACGTGCGTCCTCATGCTTCCAGCCGACGACAAGCGGTGTTAACCCTGACGCGCAGGCAGGTACTCCAAGAGCGCGGGGATCGAGCGATGATCCGTGCTCTCCATCGTCATGACGACCCGCTTCCCGCACGCCTCCCCAAGCCATTCCATGAACGCGGTCAACGAGCCGAACGCAGCTTCATCCACGATGTCCTCCGGGTCGAACGTGAACTCCATCTCTTCCAACTCGAAGAAATAACAGAAGAACCACACCCCGCCGACACCGATCGCCATCCTCGCCGAGGCGTCGTCGTCGAAGAAGATCGTCTCCAGCAGGCGAGTCACGCCATCGGCACTCCCCAGCCCGGCCGCCTCGATCGTCGACTCGAACGAAACCTCCCACGCGTCGAACGGAAGCGCCGAAACAACGTTCCGCCAGTCCTCGACATCGGTGTCGAGGACACAGATGTCGCGCAATGCTCCGTCTACGACGAAGTCACTTGTCCGATACTGCACACGACCCCCCGTACCGCGCATCAGAGGAAACCCTCAAAGGTTACCTGCCCACCTCTCATGCTCCAACGCGCTCCCCAGCCACCGGGAATTCGAATGTCCCGAACCGTGCCGCCGAAGTGGGCGATCGCAGGCCTGACGGTGTCCGTGGCGTTCGGGTTCGTCAAGATCTCCATGATCATCTCTGCGCCGACTTCGGAGCGTTCACTGTTCGTCAATTTCCCGAAATCGTACATTTCAACGTGCGCCTTGCCGCGTTTCACGATGTTCGCCTCACTGCGGTCGCTGTGTTTCTGTTGCGCGCGACCGGCCGGGGACAGCCCTCTCTTCTGCGGCTCGGTGGCAAGTTCGTAGAGCTCCTCCAGACTCGCGGAACCACAGTTGTGAACAAGGAATGCAATGCTGTTCACGACCACGTGGTACGTGTGGACATCATCGACGGTCAGGTCGTAGACCGGTTCGACGCCACTGTGGCGGGTGACCGACGAGACAACGGGTGACGTGTTGTTCGGGGATGTGAGCAGTTGACCGGGCTTCAGGTCGCCGATCTCGACGAAGCGGCCTTCGGACTGGACCCACACCGGGTGCCAGGAAGTGGCGTCCACCGTGCCGGTGGTGCCGTCGTCCGCCGTGATGGTCAGGCGGGTCATGTCGCCTTCGTCGTCGTGGACGATGGTGCCGACGACCGCGCGGTCCGTCGTCTCCCCGGTCGCCGGGTCGGTGGCCTTCACCTTGTCGCCGATGTCGACGTCCTCGATCGGCTTGGTCGACCCGTCGGCCATCAGGACGAGGGTTCCACCGACGAAGCTGTGCAGGGCACAACTCGTGGGCGGCCCGTCGGCGGTCAGTTTGTTGAACTTGTCCGTCGCCGCCGACATCGCCTTTTCGGTGATGGCCTGCACTCGGCGCAGGACGCCCTTCGCCTTGTCGATGATCGACGCCAGGCGGTTGACGGCCTTGATGGCGTTGTAGCCGGCTTCCAGGATCTTGCCGACCTTGCCCCACGGCACCAGGCCGGTGATGACGCCGGCGCAGCCCCAGATGTCGCCCTTGGTGAAGCAGTCGACGATGTCGTTCCAGCCGGAGATCTCCTTCAAGACCTCCCAGGCGACCTCCTTGATGACGTCCCACTTGGTCTTGTGGGCGTCGGCGAGGGCGCGCTGGTAGTCCTCCCAGCTGATGCCCGCCGAAGCGAGACCCGCCTCGACCTCGGCGTTGACGTCGTTCGTCGCCTGCTGCCACGCCCGTTCACGCCACCGGTAGTAGTCCCGTTCCTGTTGGTACGTGTCGTTCTTGTCGTCGAACAGGGCCGGGTTGCGGCCGCACAGGACGCCGTCCGGGCCGCAGTCGCGGATCATGCCCGTCGGGTCGCTGAACGTCACCGGGCTGTTGTTGGCGTACGCGTACCCGTTGAGCTGTTGCGGGTCGTTGTTGTCCAGCACCGGGTCGACGGACAGGAAGCGGCCCGAGGACGAGTCGTACAGGCGGGCGCCGACGCTGGTCAGGCCGGACTCGTCGTTGCGACCGCCGACGAAGCCCAGCTTGTCCGGCCACGGGGGCGCGTCGCCGCGTAGAGCGCCGTAGGGCGTCTGGCGGCGTTGCGCGACCTCCATCGATCCCGCCGTGACGGCCAGCTGGTTCGTGCCCTGGTGGTCGCCGACCATGTACTTCAGGCCGGTGACGCTGTTGCGGACCGCGACGACGCCGCCGTTGTGGCTGTACTGGCGCGTCCACGACGGGGTCGTGGTGCCGGTGTCCAGGCGGATCTCCTGGCCGAACACGTGCAGCGTCGTCGCCGACGGTTCGCGGGAGATCAGCCGGCCGCCGTTGGCGTCGTAGAGGTAGCGCGACTCCTTGCCGTCGGGGTTGACGATGCGGGAGACGTTGCCCTCCGCGTCGTACTCCAGCTTCTGCTCGTTGCCACCGATCTTCCGCGACGTGGTGCGACCCGTGTTGTCGTAGCCGAAGGTGTCCAGCGACGTGCCGTTGGGTCCGGTCGTGGTGACCGACAGGGCCGTGTGCGGCTGCGGTGCGCCGGCGGCCGGGTAGGTGGTGGTGCGGACCGTGTCGCCCGTGGCCTTGTGCTGGGTCTCGGTCCGGCGGTTGCCGGTCTTGTCGAACGTCCACGAGTGCCAGTACGGGGACGCCCCACCCAGGGCCTCGGCGGAGCGCGGCTGGGCGCAGTCGCCCGACGACGGGGTCCACGCCTCGTTCATCCGGCGCAGGTAGTCGTAGGCGAAGCACTGGATGTCCGACGGACGGCCCTGGGGCGTGTCCGCGACGCGGGTGATGTTCCCCGCCTGGTCGTAGGCGTAGTTGCGGTCGGCGATGCGGCTGTCGGTCTGGGTCTCCCGGTCGACCTGGGTGCGGGTCAGCCGGCGGGAGCCGGTCTCGTAGGTGTTGGTGACCCAGACGTTCTTCGCCGCGGCGTCCTCGCCGCCGTAGACCTCCTGCAGCACCTCGCCGAAGCTGGAGTACCCGGTGTGGGCGACGTACAACTCGCTGCCCTGCGTCGTGTACGGCAGGCCGAGGTCGTTGTAGTAGGTGCCGACGGCCTCGCGCGGGACGATCGTCTTGCCGCCGGACACCACCGCGTTGTACTGCGTGATGAAGGGCTTCCCGGTCGGCGTGTACGACTGGCGCAGGGTGTAGCTCGTGCCGAGCACACCTTCCACCGCCGGGATGGTGACGGTCTCACCGGTCGGACGCCCCGCGGCGTCGTAGCCGTACACCTTGCGCTCGTAAGCGTGGCCGTCGACGAAGCGACGGGACAGCGTCGGCAGGCCGACACCGCCGGGGAGCGAGTCGTACTCCCATTCCGCCAACTTCCTGCCCGCGGTCGTGCCTTCGTAGCGACCGGTCTGACGGCCGAGGTCGTCGTAGGTGTTGGCGATCGTCCGGTTCTGGCTGTCGGTGCTCGACGCGACCTGTCCGAGCACGGTGTAGGACATGGTGCTGCGACCGGTGTCCGGGTCGTCGGTGGCGATCACCCGACCGCGCAGGTCGTAGGTGTAGCGCCAGACGTTGCCGTCGGGGTCGGTCACCGTCTCCAACTGGCCGGCGGCGGTGTAGGTGTACTTCGTCGCGTCGTACGGGCTGCCGAGGCCGTTCGTGTACTGGCGCTTCTCCAGCGTCCGGCCTTGCGCGTCGTTGATCACCGTGGTGGCCGTGCCGCCACGCGGTGGGGTGGTGTGCACGCGGTCGCCGCCGTAGGACGTGACGGTCGACCACTGCTCGACGCCGAGCTTGCGGAAGGTCGCCTTCGCCGGGCGGCCCATCCCGTCGTACTCGGTGATGGTCTGGCCGGGCACCTCGTTGTCGAACGCGCCGGTCAGAGCGCCGCTCGGAGCGCTGCTGTTCCAGTAGACGCCGTTGACCTTGTACGGGAGACCGCGCGAGTCGTAGTAGGTGTCCGACACCTGCCGGCCGCCGTTCGGCGCGGGAGACTGCGTCTGCCGCTCACGCAGCAAACCGTCGTAGAGCGTGAACACCGAGAGGTACTGGTTGTTGTCCTGCAACCGCTTGCTGACGACGACGCTGGCTTTGTCGTTGTGGTAGTGGTACTCGAACTCGGCGTCGGCCTTGGTGGTCGCGGGGTCGCGGCCCGGTGTCCACGCGGCGATCAGCCTGCCCAGCGGGTCGTGCTTCAGCGTGGCGCGGCGGTTGTTCGCGTCCACCGACGCGATCGACGTGCCCCACGCCGGGTTGAGGAACTCCTTCGACACGTGCCCCAACGCGTTCGTGCTCGACAACTCCGTCAGCGGACCGTCGGCCGGCGTGTAGGTCGTGGTCGTCTTGTCGTCGTTGGAGTTGTAGACGTCGAGCGGACGCCCGTACTTGTCGTACGAGGCACGCGAGGCCACCACCCAGGACTGCCCGGAGCCGTCCCACTTGTCCAGCACCTCGGCCTTGGTGATCAGCCCGCGGGTCGGGGTCGCACCGAGCGCCTGACCGTCGTAGTACGAACGGGCCAGCGACAGGATCGTGGTCGGCGAGGCGGTGACCGAGCAGTCGCCCTTGACCGTCTCCACCTGCTGGGCCAACGTCAACAGCCGCAACTCGTCGTTGCGCGCGAACGTGGTCCTCGTGCACGACTCGTCACCCGCCACGGCGGTGTCGCCGTGGTCTTCGACCCGCTCGGCGATCCCTTCGGCGGTGAACGCCTTGTCCACCCGCGTGCGCCGCCACGTCCCGTCGGACAGCTTCGTGCGGCCGCGGACCGAGGCGTTGCCGGTCACGAACGCCTTGTTGCCCGCGGCGTCGGTGGCCGTGGGGGTGTCGGGCAGGTACGGGTCGTTGACCGACGCGGACACCAGCTCACCGGCGTTGTACTGGCGCGTCTCGCGGACGAACCCGCGCAGCCGCTCGACGTCCTCGACCCGCTCACGCTCGCTGTTCTCCGTCCACACGTCGCGGACGCCGCCACCGGGCAACCGGTCGCCGTCCATGCCGCGCTGGTACTGGACCTCCGTGACGGTCTGCGGGCCGGGTGTCTCGCCCTTGGTGGTGCGGACCGTCTCGTAGCCCCGCCACTGCGACCACGTGCGCCGCTCCGGGTCGGCGAACTCGTTGTCGTCGAAGTGCCAGGCCGGGTCGCCCACGTAGGCGTAGCGGGTCTTGACCAGGCTGGAGGCGCCGGTCCGGTCGTCCTCGACAACGGAGGCGACGACGTACTTGTGGAACCAGTGCAGCTCCGGTTCCCGCGCGCCGTCCGGTGTCCACCAGCTCGGGTAGCACCGCAGGTTGTTCGACTCCGGCGACGCGGGCATCCGCGAGCCGATCACGCAGTCCGCGCCGGCGTAGGTGATCTGCGTGTGGCTGCCCGCCTCGCCGGTGATGGCCTCGATCCGGTACCGGGTGATCGGCGGCCGGTGGTCGCCCCCGATGTCGACGCGGTTGGCCATGGACCGGTGGGAGAAGACCGTGGGCGGGAGGGCGACGCTGCCGCCGACCAGCCCGGTGTGGACGATCGAGCGCAGGTTCAGCGCCGGCGCCAGGCCGTCACCGGTGGCCAGGAACTGGTGCTCCAGCGCCCAGGAGTCGACGTCCTGGAAGGTGCCGTCGGCCTTGGCGACCCGCGTGACGACCTTCGTCAGGCGCTTGGTGGAGAAGAACGACGGCGTCAGCCGGTGGGTGCACGACTCGCCGTCCTTGCAGATCTGGTCGAACGGGACGTCGGGCCAGGACGACTTCGTGCCGTCGGCCAACTGCGCCGGGTCGCACGTCACCGTGGAGGTCGGCAGGCACCGCTCCGCCGTCTCGAAGTTCACCTTCGCTGCGGGGGTGGCGTAGAAGCCGTCGCCGCGCAGGCCGTACTCGACCCGGTCCAGGGAGCCGCCCCGCACGTACCGGGTGCCCTTGGCGGGGTCGGCGTTGCGCCCGTAGTTGTTGGTCTCCTGGTTGTAGTAGTACGTGGTGACGTTGCCGTGCCGGTCCACGGAGTAGTCCAGGCTCCAGCGGTAGGCCTGGTGGCACCACGACCCGTCGAAGTTCCCCGGCTGGTGGCACGGTTCGGTCTCGTGGTTGCCGAACACCGGCGTCGTCCAGGTGGACCGCGTCTCCGGCTTGCCGTCCGTCCAGCCCGGGAGCCGGTTGGCGCCCAGGACGTACTGGGTGCCGTCGGTCGTGGTGACCTTCCAGTGCTCGCCGTTGTCGTCGCCGTTGGCCGCGCCGAACAGCCGCTCGACGCGTGCGCCGTCGTCGTTCTGCGCCCGCCACTCCTGGGTGCCCGGGATGTTGACCAGCTTGCCGGACACGCCGGCGAGGCTGATCGTGGCGTTGTCGGTGACCCAGCACTGGTCACCGGTCTTGGTCTGGCCGTTGTTGCCGCCCAGGTCCAGGCTGCAGGGCTTGTACTGCCGCTCGATGTACCCGCCGGGCGACATGTCCCAGCCGTCGCCGACCCAGGACGCCTGGTTGTTGGTCGACGAGGTCCGACCGTCCAGGCTCTGCGCGGAGTACCCGAGCGCCACCGACGGCGCCGCGCCGCCGATCGCGGGCGGGACGCGCAACGGGTAGCTGTAGGTGAAGTCACCGGAGGCGCCACCCGCGGTCCAGGAACCCGCCGGGGCCAGGGAGGTCGCCGAGAAGTTGCCCGCCTGGCCCGAAGTGGACGCCACGGCCGCGAACACCGTCGGCGTCGCCCCCAGGGTGGTGCGGCCGGACAGCACGGCCGCCGTGAGGTTGTTCTCCTCGCCCTCGACCGGGGTCTGCACCTGGCACGCCGCCAGGGCGGGTGTCGTCGCCGCACACGCCGGCAGCCGCACCAGGCGCAGGCGCGAACCGTAGTCACCGCCGAACGTCCTGGCGAACGACTTGTAGTCGACCGTGAAGACCAGCGGCAGGCCGGCGGCGCCGCCGGCGTCCGCGAGGCTGAACACCAACGCGGAGCCGAGCCGGTCGTGCACCTGCCCCTTGACGACCTTGCTGCCCGAAGGCGCCGCCGCGGCCAGTCCCACCGCGATCGGGGTGTTCGGGATCCGCAGCGGGGTGCCGGCGGCCTGCGCGGCGACCTGCGCCGGCGTCGTCCCCGCGGCTCCCAGGTCCACCTGGCCCGACGCGGCGGCCGGCCAGAAGGTGGCCGGTTCGACCGGCTTCGTCACCACGGCGCTCGCCGCCGGGTCCGGCGGCACCGCGGCCACGTCCACCGCCTGGGCGGCGACCGGGTTCTCCTTCTGGAGCGCGGGTAGCTCCCAGGAGTACTGGTTGCCCGGCGCCGCGACGGCCTGGGCCGTGGACATCGCCAGGATCGACACGACCGCGAGCGCGACGGCTCTCCTGCCCGCCTTACGCGCGACAGCACTCATCACAAGCCCTCTCGTGGCAAAGTCGGAACGGGTCAGAAGTGCTGCGTGGTGAGAGCGATGTCGCGGACCGCAGTCGCGTCGAGGACACCGGAGAAGATCCGGACGTCGTCGATGTCACCGCGCCAGACCGCCGACCCGGTGGTCCCGGAGGTCTCGCGGCCGATCGACAGCGGAGCGGTCGAGTCGGTCCCGGAGACGTTGGTGCCGTCCGGTCCGGTGAAGGCGAACGTCGACTGCCGAACACCGTTGACGTACAGCGACATCCGCCGCTCGGCGGCGTCATACGTCGCGGCCAGGTGCACCCATTCCCCGGTGACGGCCGGGTGGTCGGACATGGCTTCCCAGAGCGACGTGGTGCCGAGCCCCGGCCGGTACATGCTGAACTTCCAGCGGCCATTGGAGGCACCCAGGCTGAACGGTGTGAACGTGGTCTGGTCCACGCTCACCGCGGTCCGCCGGTCCGTGGCGGATCCGGTGTTGTGCACCCAAGCGGTCACCGAGAACGACCGGTCGGTGCGCAGGATCGCCGGACGGGGCACAGCCACGTTGCCCGTACCCGATGTGTCGTAGGTGAGCCACTTCTCCTCGCCGGGCGAGGTCGTGTCCGGCGAACCGCCCCACGCCGTGCCCCCGGAGCGCGTCGCCGTCGCGCCGGCCACCTCGTCCCGGGCGGTCGTGCCGGTCCGCTCGTCGAGCTGGTAGCGGGCGCGCGGCACCACGAGGTTCGCCTCGGTCGCCGCTTCCCGGTCACCCAGCGCCCGGTCCCACACCCGGACGTGGTCGATCACACCGGGCAGGTGGTTGGTGCGCGCTCCCGCCCACCGCGCCGCGCCGATCACGAAGCTGCCGGTGACGGTCCACAGCGGTTGTGTGGTCTCCCCCTGGTACCTGCCGTCCACGTAGAGGATCGCGGTCGCCCGGTCCGGTTTGTAGACACCCAGGACGTGGGTCCACACGCCGGCTTGCGAGGGCGACGTCGAGACCGCTCGGACGTACCCCTGCCCGTCGGACCTGGCCACGGTCATCGTCCAGCGCCCCTCGGCGTGCTGGAGGTAGAACGGGCTGAGCGAAGCGTTGTCCTGGCCCGCCACGGTGTAGGCGCCGGTGGTGTTGTCCAGCTTGACCCACGCGCCGACCGAGAAGGACTTCGCCGTGTCCACCACCGCGGTGGAGGTCGCGGCGACGGCGGTCGTGCCGTTGCCCTTGAACCCGAAGTCGGCGTACCCGGCGCTGAACACCGCACCACCACTCAGCGTCAACGGGTTGTTCCGCCCGCTGGTGTCGGGTGCGACGGTGCCGGTGAGCTGGTTGAGCTTCCACTCGCCCACGGGACCGGTCGGCGGGGAGACCTTGAACGTGTACGACGCGATCGTGGCGGAGCGGTTCCTCGCCCTGTCGTACGCCGCCACATGGAGGACGTTGACGCCTTCGCGGTCCGGGGTGACCGGCACCGTGACCGTGCCGTTCGGGCTGGTCGCGGCCACGAAGTTGGCGGCGGCGGTGTCGTCGTTGAGCGACCAGCCGTAGCGCGCCACGTCCGGGCTGAAGTCGTGCCCGAGTGGGATCCTGAAGGTGAACATGCCCGTCTTGCCGACCGATCCGTTGAACCCGGTCGTCGGGTAGTCCACTGAGGACACGACGGGGGTGGCCGGCGGGATCGTGTCCACCGCGAACTCGCAGTCACCCGATCGGCCCGATCTGACGCTGCCGTCCCCGGTGTAGACCGACCAGTGGTAGACCGCGTTCTCGGCCAACGTGTTCGGGGGCACCTCGACCTCGGCGAAGGACCCGGACGGCACGTCGTTCTCGATCAGCTCGACCAAGTCGTCTTGTTGACCGGACGCCGGCCCGCGCTCCAGCTGGAAGCCCGTGTCGGTCAGGTTCCCCTTGTCCGGGTCGGACACCTTCGCCCGCAACCTGGGGGTGGTGGTGGCGACGTACGCGCGGTTCTCCCCGGTGCCGCACGGCAGGTGGTCGGTCGGGCCCGGCCCCCACGCCTCCATGCCGAGGTCGGTGGGCACGTTCGGGTAGCTGTTGTACCTGACCTGGAGGTAGGGGTTGAGGTCGAACTTCCGCCACGAGTCGTTGAGGTCGGACTCGTCCTTCGCCCGGAACCCGAACGTGGTGAGCGCCCACCCGTAGTACGAGGCGTCGCTCACCGCCCGGGTGACCACCACCTCCGCGCCGCTCGCTTCCGGGCAGAACCTGACGTTGTTGCGCCGGTCGATCTCGCCCAACGTGTAGACCCAGCCCGGCTGGTAGTTCCACCTGGCCTCCGGGCCGAACCACTCGGTGAGTCCGACCTCCGTCGCCGTGGGCGCGCACGAGTAGGTGTGGATGACGTTCACGCCCAGCGTCGCTTCGTGGATCTGCTTGCCGATCATCTGCGCGGTGTTCATCTGCACGTACGACCGGACGACGCCGTTGTTCTGCGATTCGAGTTCGGCGGCGTTGATGAACCCCGCCTTGAGGTCGCCCAGTTTGCCGGCGGTCTGGTCGTAGTTCCGCGCCTCCGGCCATTGGTCCATCACCACCACGTGGTGCGCCTTCCAGCACGTGTCGCAGTCGTACGAGGGATCGATGACGACCGGGTAGGTGGTGGCCGGGTCGTGCAGGAACCGCTGGTCGGGCTTGATCGAGATCGCGTCCGGCCGGATGTCGACGGCCATCTCCGCCTGCCGGTCACCCGGCGCCGGACCGCTGGTGTGGTTGGCGTCCGTCTCGCCCGACGAGTCCCACATCCGCGAGGCGTCGCCCCTGAACACCGGCGAGCCCTCGGCACTCGCCCCGACGAGCCGGCCGGGCTCCGACTCCGGGCTCGACACCGTGACGTTCTTCGCGTGGGGCCGGAACGCGATGTCGGCCAACTCCGGGTTCCGCGCCGCTTCCCGCGTCTTCACCACCAGGACCTGGGTGAAGCCCCGCAGACCGGCCTCCACCTTGAGGTCCACGTCGGGCAACACGTTCGGGTAGGTCAGCGTGGAGCCGTCCGCCGTGGGCGTGGGCAGGTCGCGGTGCCACCCCAGCCCGACCTCTTGCTCTCCGCGCACGATCTTGGCCAGCGGCGTGCCGCTCGACCCCGTTCCGCCGGCGGAGAACACGGTCTCCACCGGGGCGGCCTTCGGCGCGTAGGAGCCGTCCGGCCGCCGTTCCACCGTGAGGTCGACGGCGACCCAGCCACCGTTCCGCTTCACCCGCACCGGCTGGGCGTGCTGGGTGTGGGTCATCGTCCCGTCGGGGTTGGCCGTGAGCTCCTCGGTCTCCGTGGTGGCGGAATCCACCCGGACCGGCTTGCCGGCCTGCCTGGCGAGCCCGGCGGCGGACGCCTCGTCGGGCGCCGAGTCCGGAACCACGGGCGCGGCCCGCGCCACGTCCGGCGCCACACCGGGCGCGACGACGGCTCCGCCGACGAAAAGCGCAGCAACGAACGCGCGCAGGGCAAAGCCCCGCGCGACAACGCGCGATCTCATGTACTAGCCCCCCAAGGCCGACCGAACGCGGCCCGATCGATACGAGGTTCCCGACCCCGAAGAGGACTATGACTGGCATCTGCTTGATCTCACAGCGACCGAACGGGGCAATCACCGTGAGTCACTGCCGCGGGGCGCGGGCGGGTGTTCCGGCCCTTGATCGCGGGTAATCCGGAGGTGGTAGCGATCTGGGAGGTTGACATGCAACCGTTTCCGTTCGTCCCGTTCGTGTGGCGTGATCCGACCTGGTTGGCCGAGCGTGAGGACCGGGACACCGGGGAGGGCAGTGGTGAGCCGCGGCCGGACACCGGGTTGATCGGGTACGAGGTCGAGGCCACCGACGGCGGTATCGGCAAGGTGGACGAGGACAACGCCCTCGTTCCCGCCGACTGCCTGATGGTGGACACCGGGCCGTGGATCTTCGGGCGCAAGGTGGTGCTGCCGGTCGGGACGGTGCATCGCGTGGACCACGAGGAGCGCAAGGTCTACGTCGATCGCACCAAGGAGCAGATCAAGAACGCGCCCGAGTACGACCCGGACGCCGACCCCGACGACCACCGCCGGCGCACCGGCGACTACTACACCGAGTCCTACCGGCTGTTGCCGCCCATGCTCTGACCACGCCGCTCCATGTGCGCGGCCACGCCGTCCAGGTAGCGGTCGAGGGTGGCCTTGAACTCGGCGTCCAGGTCGGGTTCGTCGTACAGGGTGTCCAGGTCGAACACGCCGGCGTCGACGATCCTCCGCAGCGCCGGCATCGAGCGCGGGTCCACCACCCGCCGCAGGGCCGCCGCGTAGGCGCGGCCGAAGGACTCCGGGTTGTCGCGGTAGCCCGCCGCCAGTTCGGTGCGCAGCCGCATCTCGCCGTGGACGAAGGTGAGCAGGCCCATCACCACGCCGACCTGCTCGCCCTCGTCCAGCGGGGTGTCGGCCAGGGCGGTCAGGAGGCGGTCGAACCACTGGAGGTTGCGCGGGCCCGCGGGTGGGCCGCTGACCGGCAGTTGCACGTACCACGGGTGGCGGCGCAGGACGTCCAGCATGCCCAGGGCCAGCAACGTGATGCCGGAGCGCCAGTCGCCGTCGGCGGGCAGCTCGGGCGGGTCGTCCAACGCCGCGTCGGACATCAGCGTGAGCAGCTCGTCCTTGCTCTTGACGTACCGGTAGAGCGCCATCGTGGAGTTGCCGAGTTCCGCCGCCACGCGCGCCATCGACACCGCGGCGAGCCCTTCGGCGTCGGCCACGGCGATGGCGGCCCGGGTGACGTCCGCCGCGGTCAGGGTCGGCCGACGTCCTCGGCGGGGCGCCTCGCGAAGGCCCCACAGCAGCGCGATGTCGGCGGGCATCTCGGTCATCGGCGTCGAGTCTAAGGCTTCCGCCCGCAATTGCGTATGAGTTACGCTAATTCGCGTATGACGTACGCAATAAGGAGGTCCCCATGATCGTGGAAGTCGTTGACCTGCGGAAGAGGTACGGGCCGACCGTCGTCCTGGACGGATTGGACCTGCGCGTGGCGGCGGGGACGGTCTTCGCCCTGCTCGGGCCCAACGGCGCGGGCAAGACGACGACCATCCGCGTCCTCACCACGCTGTCCCGCCCCGACGGCGGCCGGGCCCGCGTCGCCGGGCACGACGTCGTGCGCGACCCGGCGCGGGTGCGCGCCGCGATCAGCCTGACCGGCCAGTCCGCGGCGGTGGACGCCGAGCAGACCGGCCGGGAGAACCTCGCCATGATCGGCCGGCTGCGACACCTGGGCCGGGCCGGCGCGCGTCGCCGGGCCGGCGAACTGCTGGAGCGGTTCGACCTCGTCGGGGCCGCGGACCGGCGGGTGCGGACGTATTCGGGCGGCATGCGCCGCCGCCTGGACCTCGCGATGAGCCTCGTCGCCCGCCCCGAGGTGATCTTCCTGGACGAGCCGACGACCGGCCTCGACCCGGCCAGCCGAGCGACGATGTGGGACGCCATCCGCGACCTCGTCCACACCGGCACGACGATCTTCCTCACCACCCAGTACCTGGAGGAGGCGGACCGGCTCGCGGACCGGATCGTCGTGCTGCACAAGGGGAAGGTCGCCGCCGAGGGCACGGCCGACGCGCTCAAGGCCCAGGTCGGCGGCGACCGCGTGGACCTCTCCTTCGCCACCGCGGCCGACCTGGGCGCCGCGACCGCCCGGGTCGACGGCTTCCCGGACCCGGACCGGCTGGTGCTCAGCGTCCCGTCCGACGGCTCCGCCGCCCACCTCCACCGCCTGCTGGACGACCTGCGCGCGGCCGGCGTCCCCGTGACCCGCGTGTCGTCGCACCGCCCGACCCTCGACGACGTGTTCCTCGCCCTCACGGCACCGCAGGGAGTCCCGGCATGAGCCACGCCCTCGCCGACTCGATGACGTTGATCGGCCGCAGCATCCGCCTGAGCCGCCGCAACGTCGAGACGCTGATCATGTCGATCCTGTTGCCGCTGTTGATGATGACGCTGTTCGTCTTCGTCTTCGGCGGCGCGATCAACACCGGCACCGCCTACGTGAACTACGTCGTGCCCGGGATCATCCTGCTCTGCACGGGGTACGGCGCGGCGTCCACCGCGATGTCCGTCGCCGACGACATGTCCAACGGCGTGGTCGACCGGCTGCGGTCCATGCCGGTCAACAGCTTCGCGTTGCTGACCGGGCACGTGGTCGCCAGCGCCACCCGCAACGCCTTGTCCACCACCATCGTCGTGGTGGCGGCCGTCCTGTTCGGCTTCCGCCCGTCCGCGGGCGTCGTGGAGTGGTTGGCCGCCGCCGGCTTGGTGCTGCTCTACGTGCTGGCGCTGTCGTGGCTGGCGGCGGCGCTGGGGGTGGTCGCGAAGTCGGTCGAGTCGGCGAGCGCGTTGAGTTTCTTCATGCTGTTCCTGCCCTACCTGAGCAGCGCCTTCGTGCCGCCGGGGACGATGCCGGGGGTCCTGCGGGTGATCAGCGAGCACCAGCCGATCACGCCGCTCACCGAGACCGTGCGCGGGTTGCTGACCGGGACGCCGATCGGGCCGAACGCGACGCTCGCGCTGGCGTGGTCGTGCGGGCTCCTCGTCGGCTCGTTCCTCCTGGCGACGCTGCTCTACCGCCGGCGGACCGCGGACTGAGCGATGTGGACGTTCGTGGAGTTGAGCGTTGCCGCGGTAGGGCTTGATGCCCGCGACGTTGCTGCGCGAGGGAGAAACTCGCGCTTCCGGACAAGCGGGCGAAAGGGAACCACCCCCAGGCCGCCGTCGAGTTCGTCCACTGCCGGACTTCGCGACGAACGGCCGCATCCGGTTCACGACAACGTCGCGGCGAGACCGTGAACCGCCGCAAGCAGGACGCGCTCATTCCAAACGCGACCCGGGACGAAGCGGCTGTGAGCACATGGCTCGACACCGGGCTTCCACCACGGCGGGTCGCCGAATGGCCGGCCACGGCGACGACGACCGAGGCCCAAGAGGTTCGGCACGCATTCGGCACGAACAGCCGTAGACGCCGGGTGACGGCCGGACAGGACAAGATCAGCCCCTGACCACACAAACGTTGGTCAGGGGCTGATCCGTGCTGGTCTTGGAGTGTGCCCCCGGTGCGACTCGAACGCACACTGGACGGATTTTGAGTCCGCTGCCTCTGCCGATTGGGCTACGGGGGCTGACGCCTGTGCACTCTACTGGATCAGGTCCGACGGGCTGCCCGCAGGGTTCACGAACGGACCAGGCGGGTGATGGCCGCCGTCGCCTCGGCCAGCTTCTCGTCGGCCACGTCGCCGCCCTCGGCCACCGCCTGGGCCACGCAGTGCTTCAAGTGCTCGTCCAGCAGGCCCAGGGAGACCGCCTGGAGGGCCTTGGTCGCCGCCGAGATCTGGGTGAGCACGTCGATGCAGTACTCGTCGTTCTCGACCATCCGCTGGAGACCGCGGACCTGGCCCTCGATGCGGCGCAGGCGCTTGAGGAAGGCGTCCTTGTCCGCTGTGTAACCGTGCATCGCTCCCGGCCTCCCTACCCTGGGCGGGTACCCCTGCGCTCCAGGATAGGCCACTCGACCGGGTGTGACGGGCACCACGCGGGGCTCCGAAGGGTGGCCTCACATTTCGGGGGTGGCGGTTAACGGCCCGAAATGACCCGTCCGGGGGCATCAGTCACATTTTCGGGACGAAAGGTTAGGCGATATTCCTTCCGTGCACTATGGTGTCGATCGGAGCGTGTGGCGCAGATAGGAGTCGACGGCATCACGCGCTATGCGAGCACACACGGAGGAACAGTGGCACAGCAGACCGTCGTCCAACTCATCGACGACCTCGACGGCAGCGAAGCCGCCGAGACCGTGACCTTCGCGCTGGACGGTGTGGAGTACTCCATCGACCTGTCCAAGGAGAATGCGGACAAGCTCCGCGAGTCCCTGGCCGACTTCGTCGCCAAGGCGCGCCGCGCGGGTGGCCGCAAGCAGCGCAAGGGCAGCGGCAAGAGCACGGTAAAGGCTGGTGACAAGGCCCAGGCCCAGGCCATTCGGGACTGGGCGCGGGCGCAGGGCCACCAGATCTCGGACCGCGGCCGGATTCCCCAGGGCCTGGTCGTGCAGTTCCAGGAAGCGCACGCGTCCTGAACCCGGGTGTCGTTTCCCCCGCGGTCGCGGCCATGCCCGGCCGCGGGGGAAGACCCAGGTCAGGGTACCTCTGAACGATTCGCGCGGCCGGGAAAGGCCGTGCCCAGCAGGCGCAGGAGCGCGGTCGCCTTCACCGCCGTCTCCTCGAATTCCTCCGCCGGGTCGGACAGGGCGATGACCGCCCCGCCCACCCCGAAACTCACCTTGTCCCGGTCCACCACCAGCGTCCTGATGACGATGCTGAAGTCGGCCGTTCCGGTCAGTGAGAAGTAACCCAGCGCACCCGAGTAGACACCCCTCGGGCCGGCTTCCAGCCCGTCGATGATCTGCATTGTCCGGATCTTGGGCGCACCCGTCATGGACCCGCCGGGGAACGCCGCCCTAACCGCCGCGACCGCCGAACTGCCCGGCCGAAGTGTCGCCCGAACGGTGCTGACGAGCTGGTGCACCGTCGCGTAGGTCTCCACCGCGAAGATCCGGGGCACCTCGACGCTGCCGACTTCCGCGCAATGGCCCAGATCATTGCGCACCAAGTCCACGATCATCAGGTTCTCGGCGCGGTCCTTCGGGCTGGTCGCCAAGGCTGTGCGCAAAGCTTCGTCCTGCTCGGGCGTCGCGCCGCGCGGCCGGGTGCCCTTGATTGGTTCGGATTCCACGACACCCCGACGGTCCACCCGGATGAACCGCTCGGGTGAAGTGCTGAGCACGGAGAGCGCACCGAAACGGAGCAACGCCCCGAACGGCGCGGGGCTTTCCGCGCGCAGGAACCGGTAGGCGTCCCACGGGTCCACCGCGCCCCGCCAGGTCACCATGTTCGTCAGGCACACCTCGTAGGTCTCGCCCGCCGTGATGGCCTCCTGGCAGGCGTCGACCAGCTTCAGGTAGTGCGCCCGGTTGTGCCTGAGCTGGACGGATTCCGCGCGGGCCGGCGCCGGCGGGGGCGCGGCGGGCGCGGTGAAGTCGGTCAGCGACTCCGCCGTGCGTTCCAGCCACCCGTCGTCGGACAGCGTCAGCAGGTACACGTGGCGCTCGACGTGGTCGAACACGACGGCCCGGTCGGCGAACACGAACGCCGCATCCGGCTGCTCCGAACGGTGGGCCGCTTCACCACCGCACTCGGCCTTCAACTCGTAGCCGAGGTACCCGACCCAGCCCAGGGCGAAGTCGAACGGCACTTCGGGCGGTGCCACCCGCCACGCGGCCAGGTCGGCCTCCAGCCACGACAGGAACGGCCCGGCGAACTCCTCCTCGCCCACCCGCACCCGGCCGGTCCACACGTCGTAGGTCGCCACGCGCGCCAGCGGCCCGCTCGCGTCCCCCATGACCGAGAACCGGCCCCGCTCCCCCGGCAGGCTGCTGTCCAGCCAGAACGCGTCCTGGGCGGCGCCGTGCAGGGCCTGGAAGACCGCTTCGGGGTCGGGGTGGACGTCCAACCGCCGCACCAGCACCTCGTGCGTCACGGGCGCGGGACCCGCCACGGGCGGCGGCTCGGGCGTGGCCGCGGAGAAGCCGCCGGTCAGGTCGCGGAAGTTGGCCAACAGGTCGTGGCCGTGCTCGGTGCAGATGGACTCGGGGTGGAACTGCACGCCCCACATCGGCCGGGACCGGTGCCGCACGCCCATCAGCACGTCCTCGGTGGCCGACCAGGCGATCGGCTCCAGCGCCGGCGGCAGGTCGGTGACGGCCAGCGAGTGGTAGCGGACCACGTCCAACGGCGACGGCAGCCCGGCGAAGACGTCCACCCCGGTGTGGCGGACCTGGTCCACGACCCCGTGCCGGGGCGTCACCAGCCCCACCGAGGCGCCCTCGGCCAGGCACAGCCCCTGGTGGCCCAGGCACACGCCCAGCAGCGGCAGGTCGCCGTGCTCGATCACCGAGCGGCACAGGCCGAAGTCGGCCCGGTTCTGCGGACGCCCGGGCCCGGGTGAGATCACCACGTTGTCGAACCGGCGCAGGTCGGACAGCCGGAAGCCCGGGTCGTCGTTGGTGATGACGACCGGCTCCCGCCCGTTCACCCGAGCCAGGTACTGGAACAGGTTGAAGGTGAACGAGTCGTAGTTGTCGATGAGCAGCGTCCGCATGACAGACCGGAACGGTACCTGCCCGAACACCCGGATGGAGTACCCCTGAGGGGCCGGTCACGACACCGGCCCCCCGGGTCCTTCCCCGACTCAGTCCAGGTGGAACTTCTCGTCGGTCACCAGCTTCGCGAGCTGGTCGCCGGTGAACGGCAGTTCGGCCAGCGCCGGGTGCCCCGACCGGCGGAACTCCCTGGCCTGCGCGATCACGACCAGGGTGCTGTCGTCGTGCTGGTAGATGGCGGCCTCGTCCATGCCGTTGATGTTGGACGGGTCGTCGCCGGAGGGTCCGGCGCTCAGGTGGCCGACCTGCTTGCCGTCGACGTCGACCACCCGGCAGTCGCCGCGGCTGATCGGCCACACCGCCCGCTTCGCCTCGCACGGCGACGAGACGTTCGCGAACCGGTTGCCCTTGGTGAGGACCATGATCCACACCTTGCCGACGCCGGAGCTCCCCTTCTGGGTGACCGGGCTGGTGCCCATGTATTCCCAGACCTGCCTGTCGCCGTCGTAGTAGTCGTCGAACTGCGACTGGGTGTAGCGCATCGGGCCGTACCAGGTCTCCGGCGTGTCGCCCGGCGTCAACGGCTGCTTGTCCACCGCCTCGTAGGTCGGCGGCAGGGACGCGCCCAGGTCGTTGAGCGCCTGGACGGACTTGTCGGCGCGCGGACCGGAGTGGGCCGTGCGGTCGGTCTGTCCGTCGGGCCACGACGTCTTGGTCGACGAGGGGTCGATCGAGCCGCTGGTGGGCGGGGGTCCGGTCGGCGACACCGGCGTCACCGACGGCGGGGGCGCCCCGGTGGTCAGCGGCGTGCCGCCGACCTCGGTCGTGCCGCCGCCGGTGAGCTGCGGCACCAGCACCGCGCCCACGGCGATCGCCACCACGGCCAGCCCGGCCACACCGCCCGCCCACGCGGTCTTGCGCCGGCGCTGGGCCGCCCGACCGGCCGCCACCGCGCCCTCGGCGCTCATCGGAGGCGGCGGGCTGCTCGCCACCATCGCGTCCTGCAACGCGCTCTTCAGCTCGTGCTCGTTCATCGCACCTTTTCTCCCTGCTGCGGGGTGATCAGGCCGCGCAGCGTCTGCAGCCCCCGCGCGGCCTGGCTTTTCACCGTTCCCTCGGAACAGCTCAGTGCCCTGGCGGTCTCCTCGACCGACAGGTCCTCCCAGTACCTGAGGACGAGGACGGCGCGCTGCCGCGGCGGGACCTTCGCCAGTGCCGCGAGCAGCACCAACCGGTCCTCCGCGGACCCGCGACCGACGCTCGCGGTCTCCGGCGTCGTCTCGCTCACGCGCTCCTTGCGGAACCAGCCGCGGCGCAGGTCGGACACGAACGTCCGGACCAGCGTCTGCCTGGTGTAGGCGTCGAGTGCTTCGTGCCGGTTGATCCGCTTCCACGCGACGTAGAGCTTCGTGAAAGTGGCTTGAACCAGGTCCTCGGCGCGATGCCAGTCGCCGCACAGCAGGTACGCCGTGCCGCGCATGGCCTCGGACCGCGCCGCGAAGTACTCCGCGAACGCGGTGTCCCGATCACCCATCTGTCCTCCCCGTCCCCCGGTACCGGGTTAGTCACGCTCCCGGGCCTCCGGTGGGTTGCATGCCGTTCCCGAGATTCGTGGAGACTGGTCGGCAGAGACTTCGGGAGGCCGGGCGTTGTTGTTCTTGTTGCTGTTCACGGTCGTGATGGGGGCCGCCCACTACTACGTGTGGCGGCGGGCCGTTCGGGTCACGACCCGGCCCGGTCGCGCCCGGCGGATCGGGACCGCCGCGATCGTGGGCCTGTTCGCCCTGATGGTCGCCGGGCTGGTGGCCGAGACGCCGGTCCTGTCGTGGCCGGGGTACATCTGGCTGGCGTGCGTGTTCTACCTGTCCGTGGTGTTCGGTGTCCTGGAAATCCCTCGCCTGCTCCTCAACCGCACCCGCCGCGAGGTACCGGCCGCGGTCGGCGCGGGCCCCTCGGACCCGCCCGAACCCGCCGACCCCGATCGCCGCCTGTTCATCGCCCGGTCACTGGCCGTTGTCGGCGGAGTCGCGACCGCCGGCATCGTCGGCTACGGCGCGACCCAGGCCCTCGGCGACCCGCGCGTCAAGACGATCCCGGTGCACCTGACGAAGTTGGACCGGCGGCTTTCGGGTTACCGCATCGCCGTCGTCAGCGACATCCACCTCGGCCCGCTGCTCGGCCGCGCCCACACCGAGCGGATCGTGCGCATGATCAACGAGCAGCAGCCCGACCTGGTGGCCATCGTCGGCGACCTCGTGGACGGCACCGTCGAGCAGCTCGGCGAGGCGGCGGCGCCGCTGCGTGACCTCGTGAGCACGCACGGCGCTTACTTCGTCACCGGCAACCACGAGTACTACTCCGGCTTCGAACCGTGGCTGGCCGAGCTGGACCGGTTGGGCGTGCACCCGCTGCGCAACGAGCGGGTGCACGTCGAGCGGGCGGGCGCGTCGTTCGAGCTGGCCGGGGTGAACGACGTGACCGGCGCGAGCTTCCAGGACGGCCCGGACTTCGCGCGGGCGCTGGACGGGCGCGACCCGGCCAACCCGGTGGTCCTCCTGGCGCACCAGCCGGTGCAGGCGCGCGAGGCCGCCAAGCACGGCGTGGACCTCCAACTGTCCGGTCACACGCACGGCGGCCAGATGTTCCCGTTCCACCTCGCCGTGGGCCTCCAGCAGCCCGTCCGCAGTGGTCTGGAGGTCGTGGACGGGGTGCAGGTCTACACCACCAACGGCGCCGGTTTCTGGGGTCCGCCGGTCCGCGTGGGCGCTCCGCCGGACATCTCGTTGGTGGAGCTGCATCACAACTTCGCGTCCCGATAGGGCGATCTTCACCGAAACCGCTTAGAGTGGACGGCCGTGCCAACATGCGGTTGCGGAGGGGGACCCCTAGCGAGATGAAGACGAGCTTTGCCGGCCAACGGCTTGATCACGAGGCAACAGCTCGTATTCGTCGTTTCCTGGACCATGAGCAACCCGGCACGCCCTGCCTGGTCATCGACCTCCCCACGGTGCGCGACCGCTTCACCGCGATCCGCGACGCCCTGCCCGGGGTGGGCGTCTTCTACGCCGTCAAGGCGAACCCGACGCCCGAGGTGGTCGAGCTGCTCGCGGCGGAGGGGTGCAGCTTCGACGTCGCCAGCCCCAACGAGATCGACCTGTGCCTGGCCCGCGGGGCCGCGCCGGGGACGATCTCCTACAGCAACCCCATCAAGAAGGCCCGGGACATCGCCTACGCGTACTCGCGCGGCGTGCGGATCTTCGTCTCCGACAGCGAGCAGGACGTGCGGGCCCTGGCCGAGCACGCCCCCGGCTCGCAGGTGATGCTGCGCATCCAGGTGGACAGCCGGGGCTCGACGTACCCGTTCGGGAAGAAGTTCGGCTGTTCGCCCGAGATGGCGACGGATCTCCTGCGCCTGGCCGGGGAACTGGGCCTGGTGCCGCTGGGCGTGGCGTTCCACGCGGGGTCGCAGCAGCTGGCCACCGACGGCTGGGACGGCGCGATCGCCGACGCCGCCGAGATCACCGCGAAGCTGCGGGCCGAGGGCGTCGAGCTGAGCACGGTGAACCTGGGCGGCGGCCTGCCCGCGGGCTACCTGGACCCGTTGCCGCCGCTGGCCGACTACGCCGCCGGCATCAAGGCCTCGATCGCCCGGCACTTCGGGGAGTTCGCGCCGAAGGTGATGGTCGAGCCCGGTCGCGCGGTGGTCGCCGAGTCCGGTGTGCTGCGCTCCGAAGTGGTGCTGGTGGCGCACAAGTCCTATTCGGACGAACGGCGTTGGGTGTTCCTGGACATCGGGCGCTACGGCGGTCTGGCCGAGACGGAGGGCGAAGCGATCGCCTACCCGTTGCGAACCAGCCGCGAGGGTGTTTCCCTGGACGAGGGCCCCCGCGGCCCCGTGGTGATCGCCGGTCCGACGTGTGACGCGGACGACGTGCTGTACCAGAACACCTGCTACGAGCTACCCCTGGAACTGCGGGCGGGCGACCACGTCGACCTGCTGTGCGCCGGCGCCTACACGGCGAGCTACTCCTCGGTGGCGTTCAACGGCTTCGAGCCGTTGGCCACGTACTGCGTGCGGTGAGCGCGCTCACGGTTTGTTCGAAGCTTTACCCCCTCCTGAAGATGTTTGGAGTGATTGATGTCCGGACTCCCGTGCGAATCCGAGCCGGTTGGCTTGTTCGCAGGACAGCACGTGCTGGCCGAGTTGGACGGTGTGAGCCCGGAGCTGCTCGACGACGAGCAGTTCCTGCGACACGCCCTCGGCGAGGCGCTCACCCAGGCTGATGCCACGGTGTTGGAGGTGGTCTCCAAGCAGTTCGAGCCGCAGGGGGTCACCGTGCTGGCCCTGCTGTCGGAGTCGCACGCGTCCATCCACACCTATCCGGAAGTCGGAGCGGTGTTCGTGGACGTGTTCACCTGCGGCACACGGGCCAAGCCCGCGCTCGCGGTGCAGCTCCTGGCCGAGGCGCTGGGTGCCCGCTCCGCACGCACGGACATGATCAGCCGGGGCACCCAGGTCCCCGCGCTGGTCGGTGAGGAGAAGGCGTCTTGATCCGCGAACCGCTCGCGACCGGTCTGACCAGGATCTGGGACGTCGACGAGGTCGTCGTCGACACCCAGACGAAGTTCCAGCACCTGGTCATCGCCCGCACCGCCCAGGGGCTGTCGCTGTTCTGCGACGACGACCGGCAGAGCACCGAGTTCAGCCAGCTGACCTACCACGAGGCGCTGATGGTCCCGGCGCTCCTGCTCGCGGACCGCGTGGACCGCGTGCTGGTGATCGGGTCCAGCGAGGGCGTGGTGTGCCAGATGGCGGTGGCCGCGGGCGCGTCGGTGGTCGACCACATCGACATCGACGAAGAGGCCGTGAAGCTGTGCGCCGAGCACCTGCCCTACGGCTACACGCTGGAGGAGCTGGCGGCGGCCGAGCAGGGTGACGGCCCGGTCCGCGTGCAGTACATCGACGGCTACGAGTACATCCGGACGACGTCGGAGCGCTACGACATCGTCCTGGTGGACCTGCCGGACGAGCGCGAGGAGGAGGCCCAGCACAACCGCCTGTACGGCGAGGAGTTCCTGGCCATGTGCAAGGCCCTCCTCACCCCGGGCGGCGTGGTGGTCTCCCAGGCCGGCTGCCAGACCATGTGGCGCAACACGACCCTGAAGCGCATGTGGCAGCGCTTCAACGAGGTGTTCGCGACGGTGGCGTACTACGGCTCCGACGAGCACGAGTGGGCCTACCTGTTCGGCCGCGCGGACGAGGTCACCGACCCGACCGCGCTGATGACCGAGCGCCTGAAGGAATGCGGCTACCAGCCGGAGACGATCGACGACCTGGCCCTGCTGGGCAACTCGATCCCCCCGTACCAGGTCCGCAACGCCTGACACCAACCAGAGGGCCGCTTCCCGTTGCACTGCAACGAGAAGCGGCCCTCCGCCACAAGCGCCGCAGGCGCGCGCTCTTCGAAGGGCTATCAGCCACAGGAAGGGCCTCGGTTCGTTCCCCGTACGGCCTGGGCGCAGCCCAACCGCGCTTCGCTCCTCTTTGCAACCACGCTTTACCGGTTGCAAAGAGGAGCGAAGGG
>NZ_JBEZBW010000063.1:0-48251 GCF_040647305.1 Saccharothrix sp. NPDC042600
TGGTAGCCCTTCGGGCAGGTCATACGGTGGGGAACACGAAGGCCCCTTGTGGCTGGGAGCCCGAACCAAAAGCACGCCGCTGCGCGGCGAAGCGCGCCGCGCTGCGCTCGGAGGGGTGCGGTGGGTGGAGGGTGGGCCTCGCTTCCGACTGATGGGACTGTCGGTGGGGCGTGAGAAGGTGGGATGACCGGAGGAGGTGGCTGTGTCCGAGCGGGTGTCTGCGAAGCGGGTTGTCGGGTTGGCTGTGCCCGCGCTCGGGGTCTTGGCCGCCGAACCCCTCTACGTCCTGGTCGACACCGCCGTGGTCGGGCACCTCGGTGCGCTGCCCCTCGCCGGGCTGGCGCTGGGTGGTGTGCTGTTCACCCAAGTGGCCACCCAGCTCACCTTCCTCTCCTACGGCACCACGGCCCGCGCCGCCCGGTTGTTCGGCGCGGGGCGGCGCGCTGAGGCCGTGCAGGAAGGTGTGCAGGCGACCTGGTTGGCGTTGGCCGCCGGGGTGCTCGCCGTGCTCCTCCTGCAGGCCATCGCCTGGCCGGTGGCCCGGCTCCTCGGTGGGGACGAGGTCGCCGGGCAAGCGGTCGCCTGGTTGCGGATCGCGGTGCTGGGGGCGCCGTTCGTGTTGGTGACCATGGCGGGCAACGGGTGGATGCGCGGGGTCGAGGACACCGTTCGGCCGCTTCGGTACGTGCTCCTCGGCAACGGGCTGTCCGCCGTGCTCTGTCCCCTGCTCGTCTACGGCGCGGGCTGGGGGCTCGAAGGCAGCGCGGTGGCCAACGTGGTCGCACAGGTCGTGTCGGCGGGGTTGTTCTTCCGGGCCTTGAAGGCGGAGAACGTGCCGCTTCGGCCGCAGCCCGCGCTGATGGTCGCCCAGCTCGGCCTCGGGCGGGACCTGGTGCTTCGGGGGCTCGCGTTCCAGGCGTGCTTCATCTCCGCCGCCTCGGTGGCCGCACGGACCTCGGTCGCCGCCGTGGGCGCGCACCAGATCGTCCTCCAGCTGTGGACGTTCCTGGCGCTCGTGCTCGACTCGCTGGCCATCGCGGCCCAGGCGATCGTGGGCCAGGCGCTGGGGGCGTCGCGGCAGGAGCAGGCCAAGCGGTTCGCCTGGCAGATCACCGGCTACGGGCTGGTGTTCGGCGTGGTCCTCGGACTGCTGTTCGCGGCGCTGTCCGGTGTGGTCCCCGGGCTGTTCACGTCCGACCCGGCGGTGTTGGACGAGGTGCCGCACGCCTGGTGGTTCTTCGTGGCGTTGCAGCCCGTCGCCGGTGTCGTGTTCGCCCTCGACGGGGTGCTGCTGGGCGCGGGGGACGCGAAGTTCCTCCGGACCGCCACCCTGCTGTCCGCCGCGCTGGGCTTCCTGCCGCTGATCTGGCTGTCGCTCGCCTTCGGCTGGGGGCTGACGGGGATCTGGACCGGGCTGTCCGCGTTCATGGCGCTGCGCTTGGTGACGATCCTCCTGCGCACCCGTTCGGGCAGGTGGGCACGGGTGGGCGCGGTGTGGTGAGACCCACGTACCGGAATTGTTAACACTAGGCAAGTGTTTCCGGATGAACGGGGTGCCGCCGCGAAACCCAGAGGAGTCCGAACCTTGCCGGTCGATCCTGCCACGAAGCGAGCGTGGCTGATCTGGTCCACCGCGGTCGTCGTCTACGTCGCCGCCCTCTTCCACCGCACCTCGCTCGGCGTCGCCGGGTTGGAGGCCGCCGACCGGTTCCACGTCGGACCGGCCGCGCTCGGCACGTTCACCGTGCTCCAGATCGGGCTCTACGCCCTGATGCAGGTCCCCACCGGCCTGCTGGTCGACCGCTTCGGGCCGCGCCGGGTGCTCACCGCCGCCGCCCTGCTCATGGGCACCGGCCAGTTGATGTTCGCGCTCGCCGAGTCCTACCCGCTGGGCCTGGCCGCGCGCGCCGTGCTCGGCGTGGGTGACGCCATGACGTGGGTCAGCGTGCTGCGCCTGGCCGCCGCGCACTTCCCGCCGCGCAGGTTCAGCGTGGTGATGACGCTCTCCGCCGCCCTCGGCGGTGCGGGCAACCTGGTGGCGACCGTCCCGCTGACCCTCCTGCTCCGCAGCGCTGGCTGGACCCTCACGTTCCTGGTCGCGGGCCTGGCGACCGCCGCCTACTCGGCCGTCGTGCTGTGGCGGGTCCGCGAGGTGCCCGAAGGGGTGACGCCGCCGACCCCGGAGGCGGTGCCGCTGCGGACGGTGGCCAAGCGGGTCGCCTCCGCCTGGCGGGTGCCCGGCACGCGGCTCGGGTTCTGGGTGCACTTCACGTCGATGTCCGCACCCGCGCTGCTCGGGCTGCTGTGGGGCTTCCCGTACCTGGTCGAGGCCCAAGGGCTGAGCCGGCCGCAGGCCTCCGCCGTGCTCAGCGTGCTGGTGCTGGTGGCGATCGCGTCCGGGCCGGTGATGGGCGCGGTCATCGCGCGCAAGCCGGAGTGGCGGATGCCGATCGTCGGCGGGTACCTCGCGGCGGCCCTGGTGTGCTGGGCGGTGCTGCTGGGGTGGCCGGGCGGGGTGCTGCCGCCGCCGGTGCTCTACGCGGTGTTCGCGGTGCTGGCGTTCGGGAACCCGGCGTCCGGCGTGGCGTTCGCGCTGGTGCGCGACTACAACCCGCTGCACCGGGTGTCCACGGCGACCGGCGTGGCCAACGTCGGCGGGTTCGGCGCGATCACGTTCGCCGCCCTGGCGGTGGGCGTGGTGCTGGACGTGCTGCCCCCGATGCCCGTCGCGCAGGCCTACCGGATCGCGTTCCTGTCCGTGGTCGCCGTGCTGGTGCTCGGGGTGTGGCGGACGGCCGTGTGGTGGCGCCGGGCGCGGGCCGCGGTGTTCGCCGCCGAGGACCGGGGCGAGCAGGTGCCGGTGCAGATCCGTCGCCGGCGTTGGGACGTGCTGGCGTCGGCCTAAGATGTCCGGTCGTGTCCGCATCATCTTCCGCTGTGCAGCCAGGTCTCGTCGTCGTCGACAAACCCGAGGGCATGACGTCGCACGACGTCGTGGCCAAGGTCCGCCGCATCCTCGGCACCCGCAAGGTCGGGCACGCGGGCACGCTCGACCCGATGGCGACCGGCGTCCTGGTGCTCGGCGTGGAGCGGGCGACGAAGCTGTTGGGCCACCTCGCGTTGGACAGCAAGGCGTACCTGTCCACGATCCGGCTCGGCGCGGCCACCACGACCGACGACGCCGAGGGCGAGGTCCTGTCCACTTCGGACGCTTCGGCGGTGCCGGAGGACGCGATCCGCGCGGGCGTCGCGAAGCTCACCGGGCCGATCCAGCAGGTGCCCAGCGCGGTGTCGGCGGTGAAGATCGACGGCAAGCGCGCCTACGCGCGGGTGCGGGCCGGTGAGGCGGTGGAGATCCCGGCGCGGCCGGTGACCGTGCACCGGTTCGACGTGCTGTCCATCCGCCGGGAGGAAGGCGCGACCGAGCTGGACGTGATGGTCGAGTGCTCGTCGGGCACGTACGTCCGGGCGCTGGCCCGCGACCTGGGCGCGGACCTGGGCGTGGGCGGTCACCTGGCCGCGCTGCGCCGGACCCGCGTCGGCCCGTTCGACCTGCGGGTCGCGCGGACCCTGGAGCGGCTGGCGGAGGAGCCGGGGCTGTCGCTGTCGCTGGACGAGGCGGTGGCGAAGGCGTTCCCGCGCCGGGAGATCGCGCCGCGCGAGGCGGTCGCGCTGTCGCACGGCCAGCGCCTGCCGGCCGGCGGCATGGAGGGCACCTACGGCGTGTTCGGCCCGGACGGCCACGTGGTCGCGCTGGCGAAGGACGAGGGCCCGATCGCCAAGCCGCTGGTGGTCCTCACCCCGGCGGGCTGACCTCACCCGGACGGGTGAGATTCGCGCACGGTCGGGTTCGTCGTGCCGAAGCCGCCGTTGGCGGTACTCGCGCATGGCCGACGCGCCTACGGTGGGTCGCATGGCGAGATGGGTGTGGCCCACCGCGGCCGGCGTCGTGACCTCGGCCACCGGGGTCGTCATCAACGTGGCCACCGACCGGGCGGACAGCGTCCTGGCGTGGGCGGGCGTGGTGCTGCTGACCGCGCTCGGCGTCGGGATCGGCATCGCCGCGCAACGAGCGGACCACCGCCACCGCGAAACCGCTCAGCGGGCTCCCGAACCGGTGTCGGAACTCGTGGCACCGGCCGAACCGGCACCCGCCCCGCAGCCGCCCGTCCGGCGACAACCCGCCCCGCCGCCCGAGGTGCCCCGGTCCGTCTACAACCACCACCAGGGCAACACCGTCGGCCCCGTCATCCAGGTCGGCTACCTGCACGGCAACCTCAACCAGGGCAACACCGTCGACCAGAGCGCCACCGCCCACGACGGCAGCACGATCCACCAGGCCGGACGTGACGTGCGCCTCGACCGCGACCGCTGAGTCCGCCCCTCGCCGCCCACCACCCGCGGCTAGGCTTCCCCCGTGCAACGGTGGCGAGGGCTGGAACACCTTCCGGGCGGCTGGGGTCGCTGCGTCGTGACGATCGGCGTGTTCGACGGCGTGCACCGCGGGCACCAGGCGCTCATCAACCGCGCCGTCGCGATCGCCCGCGACAAGCAGGTGCCGTCCGTCCTCATGACGTTCGACCCGCACCCGTCCGAGGTCGTCCGCCCCGGCAGCCACCCCGCCCAGCTGACCACCCTGCGCCGGCGCAGCGAGCTGGTCGAGGAGCTGGGCGTGGACGTGTTCTGCGTCATCCCCTTCACCCTTGAGGTGTCGCGGATGCCCGCGGACGAGTTCGTGCACGAGGTGCTGGTGGAGCAGTTGCACGTGGCGGCCGTCGTGGTGGGGGAGAACTTCACGTTCGGCAGCAAGGCGCTGGGCAACGTCGAGCTGCTGCGGCGGCTCGGGCAGCGGTTCGGTTTCGTGACCGAGGGGGCGGATCTGGTGACCGACGACGGTGTGACGTACTCGTCCACCTACATCCGGGCGTGCATCGACGCCGGCGACGTGAAGGCCGCGGCGCACGCGCTGGGCCGCCCGCACCGGCTGGAGGGCATCGTGGTGCGCGGCGACGGGCGCGGCAAGGAGCTCGGCTTCCCCACCGCGAACCTGTCCACGACCCGGTTCGCCGCGGTCCCGGCCGACGGCGTCTACGCCTGCTGGTTCGTCCACTCCGACGGCCGGCGGCTCAAGGCGGCCGTGTCGGTGGGCACCAACCCGACGTTCAGCGGTCGCGAGCGGCGCGTGGAGGCGTTCGTGCTCGACGTGGACGAGGACTTCTACGGGCAGCGGGTCGCGCTGGACTTCGTCGAGCGGCTGCGCGGCATGGAGAAGTTCGACACCGTCGAGGCCCTGCTGGAGCAGATGCACCGCGACGTCGAAGAAGCCCGCGGGTTGCTGGCGTGAGGGCTTTGGGCTAGCTGGGTGGAACCACCCGTGGGCCGGCGGCCCACCTGGCAAGATGCCTGTCACGTCCAAGCCGGTCAGGGGAGAGGCGAAGGTGGAGGACCACAAGATCGTCCAGCGCAACCTCGCGTTGCAGCGCGAGTGGTACGGGGAACCCCTGGGTGACCGGGTGCGGCGGTTGGTGGTCGCCTTCCGGGTGTCCCAGGCCCAGTTGGCCGACGTGCTGGGGATCAGCGCGCCCATGCTCAGCCAGGTCATGAGCGGGCGCCGCGCCAAGATCGGCAACCCGTCCGTGCTCGCGCGGATGATCATGCTGGAGCGCAAGGTCCTGACCCCCGACGTGGCCACCGGCGCGCCCGAGGCGTTGCAGCGGGCCCTGGACGAGGTGCGCGACTCCAAGCCCACGGTCAGCCGCGACTCGCTGCCGGTCAACGGCGCGGACGACGAGGCCGTCGTGTTCCCGTACCTGCGCCGCGTCGCCGACCGGCGGGAGCTGTCCCAGGCGGCGGACATGCTGCGCGACGACTTCCCAGCGCTGGCCGAGCTGCTGCGCCGCGCGGGCAAGGGCCGCGACGGCTGACGTGCGGCTGTTCACCGGCGTCTTCCCGCCCGACGCGGTGGTGCGGGAGCTGACCGCGGCGTTGGCGCCGGTCCGCGCCGCGCACCCCGGGCTGCGCTGGGTCGCGCCGGGTCGCCTGCACGTCACGCTCCGCTTCCACGGTGACGACGCGGAGCCGGGCGGGCAGCTCGACGCGCTGGCCGGCCTGCCCGCGCCGACGGTCCGGCTGGCGGGCTGCGGGCACTTCTCCGGGGTGCTGTGGATCGGGGTCGAGGGTCCGCTGGAACCGCTGGCGGCGGCCGCCGGGACGCCCCTGGAGACCTGGCGTCCACATCTGACGGTCGCCCGCGCCCGCGGCCGGCGCACCCGTTGGCCGCACGTGGAGTTCACCGGTCGTGAGTGGACCGTGCGCGAGGTGGCGCTGGTGCGCAGCGACCCCGCGACGGGGTACGAGGTGCTCGACCGGGTGCCCTTGAGCACGTCGAACGCCCCGGACTAGCGAGTACTGGTAACCTCGACAGTTGGGTCTGGCTGCGGTCCGTGGCGGCCATGACCGACTACCCCCGGCAACGGGGGCCGCACGGAACACGTCAAGGTAACAAGGAGTAGCGGGAACGTGGCACTGACCACCGAGCAGAAGAAGACCATCCTCGCCGAGTACGGCGTCCACGACAAGGACACCGGCTCCGCCGAGGCCCAGGTCGCGCTGCTGAGCAAGCGCATCGCGGACCTGACCGAGCACCTCAAGCAGCACAAGCACGACCACCACTCGCGTCGTGGTCTGCTGCTGCTGGTCGGCCGTCGCCGCCGGCTGCTCAACTACCTGCAGAAGGTCGACATCCAGCGCTACCGGTCGCTGATCTCGCGGCTCGGCCTGCGCCGGTGACCACCGCCGAGGGGGAGTGACCGGTCCGGTCGCTCCCCCTCGGTGCAGTACCGCAGTACGACGAAACAAAGAGGATAGGGACGCAACGCACGCGCGGCGCACGGGACGACAGTTCGCCGGTCCTCGGTAGTGGCCCCCTGGCAGTGAAGAGACCAGGGGACTTCGATCGAAGACCGGCCTCGTCCGGACCGCGACCCCGCGCCCGAACGCGCGCTGCGGCCCGCATGACGAGGAGCTTCAGAACATATGACGGACACCGAGGTCCACGAGACTTCCGCCGTGATCGACAACGGGCGCTTCGGCACCCGCACCATCCGGTTCGAGACTGGTCGGCTCGCCCGCCAGGCGGCGGGCAGCGTCGTCGCCTACCTGGACGACGAGACCATGCTGCTGTCGGCGACCACGGCGTCGAAGCACCCCAAGGAGCACTTCGACTTCTTCCCCCTCACGGTGGACGTCGAGGAGCGCATGTACGCCGCGGGCCGCATCCCCGGCTCGTTCTTCCGCCGCGAAGGTCGCCCGTCGACCGACGCGATCCTGACCTGCCGCCTGATCGACCGCCCGCTGCGCCCGTCCTTCGTGGACGGTCTGCGCAACGAGATCCAGGTCGTCATCACGGTGATGAGCCTGAACCCGGCCGACCTGTACGACGTCGTGGCGATCAACGCCGCGTCCGCGTCCACGCAGCTGGCCGGCCTGCCGTTCTCCGGCCCCATCGGCGGCGTCCGCGTGGCGCTGATCGAGGGCCAGTGGGTGGCGTTCCCGACCCACGAGCAGCTGGAGAAGGCCGTCTTCGACATGGTCGTCGCCGGCCGCGTCGTGGGTGACGACGTCGCGATCATGATGGTCGAGGCCGAGGCCACCGAGAACGTGATCGACCTGATCGGCGAGGGCGCGCAGGCGCCGACCGAGGAGGTCGTCGCGGCGGGCCTGGAGGCGGCCAAGCCGTTCATCAAGGTGCTGTGCGAGGCGCAGGCGCAGCTCGCGCAGGTCGCCGCGAAGGCCACCGGCGAGTTCCCGACCTACCCGGCCTACCAGCCGGACGCGTTCGAGGCCGTCGAGGCGGCGGCGTCGGGCGAGCTGGCCCAGGCGCTGACCATCGGCCCGAAGCAGGAGCGCGAGACCAAGCTCGACGAGATCAAGGCGTCGGTGCTGGACAAGCTCGCCGAGCAGTTCGAGGGTCGCGAGAAGGAGGTCGGCGCCGCGTTCCGCTCGCTGACCAAGAAGCTGGTCCGCCAGCGCATCCTGCGCGACAAGGTCCGCATCGACGGCCGCGGCCTGACCGAGATCCGGTCGCTGTCGGCCGAGGTCGAGATCATCCCGCGGGCGCACGGCTCGGCGCTGTTCGAGCGCGGCGAGACCCAGATCCTGGGTGTCACCACGCTGAACATGCTGCGCATGGAGCAGCAGATCGACTCGCTGTCCCCCGAGACGCACAAGCGCTACCTGCACCACTACAACTTCCCGCCGTTCTCCACCGGTGAGACCGGCCGCGTCGGCTCGCCGAAGCGGCGCGAGATCGGCCACGGCGCGCTGGCCGAGCGGGCGATCATGCCCGTGCTGCCCAAGCGCGACGAGTTCCCCTACGCGATCCGCCAGGTCTCCGAGGCGCTGGGCTCCAACGGCTCCACCTCGATGGGCTCGGTCTGCGCGTCCACCATGTCGCTGCTCAACGCCGGTGTGCCGCTGAAGGCGCCGGTGTCCGGCATCGCCATGGGCCTGGTGTCCGACGAGGTCGACGGCAAGACCGAGTACGTGGCGCTGACCGACATCCTCGGCGCCGAGGACGCGTTCGGCGACATGGACTTCAAGGTCGCCGGCACCAAGGAGTTCGTCACCGCGCTGCAGTTGGACACCAAGCTGGACGGCATCCCGTCCGAGGTGCTCGGCGCGGCCCTGGGTCAGGCCCGCGACGCGCGCCTGACCATCCTGGAGGTCATGGCCGAGGCCATCGACAGCCCGGACGAGATGAGCCCGTTCGCGCCGCGCGTCACGTCGGTGAAGATCCCGACCGACAAGATCGGCGAGGTCATCGGGCCCAAGGGCAAGATGATCAACTCGATCACCGAGCAGACCGGCGCCGACATCTCCATCGAGGACGACGGCACGATCTACGTCGGCGCGGCGGACGGCCCGTCCGCCGAGGCCGCGATCGGCATGATCAACGCCATCGCGAACCCGCAGCTGCCGAAGGTGGGCGAGCGCTTCCTGGGCACCGTGGTGAAGACGGCCGCGTTCGGCGCGTTCGTCTCGCTGCTGCCGGGCAAGGACGGCTTGATCCACATCTCCAAGCTGGGCAACGGCAAGCGCATCGGCAAGGTCGAGGACGTCGTCAAGGTCGGCGACAAGCTCCGCGTCGAGATCGCGGACATCGACCAGCGCGGCAAGATCAGCCTGGTGCTGGTCAACGAGGACGACAACGCCGCTGCTCCGGCCGAGGCTCCGGCGCAGGACGAGGCTGAGGTCTCGGAGACCCCGGCGCAGTGACCGGACGCGTCAACGGGACGGCCGCGGGTGCTTCGAGCACTCGCGGCCGTCCGCTTAGCGGCCGGCTCGGGCACCTCCAGCGGCCGGGCAGCACCCGGTTGCTGGAGAGCAGCGAGACCGGGGTGACGGTGCGGCGCAGCGTGCTGCCGTCCGGGCTGCGGGTGATCACCGAGCAGATCCCGGGCGTGCGGTCGGCGTCGGTGGGGCTGTGGGTGCAGGTCGGGTCGCGCGACGAGCGGCCGGAGGTCGCGGGCGCCGCGCACTACCTGGAGCACCTGCTGTTCAAGGGCACGGCCAACCGGTCGGCCGCCGCCATCGCGGAGGAGATCGACGCGGTCGGCGGCGAGCTGAACGCGTTCACCGCCAAGGAGCACACCTGCTACTACGCGCACGTGCTGGACGAGGACCTGCCGCTGGCGATGGACCTCGTGTGCGACGTGGTGTTCGAAGCGCTGTGCGAGCCCAAGGACTTTGAGACCGAACGCGGTGTGGTGCTCGAAGAGATCGCGATGCGCGACGACGACCCCGAGGACCTGCTGCACGACGCGTTCCTGGACGCGTTGTTGGGCGAGCACGCGTTGGGGCGGTCCGTGCTGGGCACCGAACGGTCCATCCAGGACATGGACCGCGATGCGCTGTTCAGCTTCTACAAGCGGCGGTACACGTTGCCGCGGATGGTGCTCTCGGTCGCCGGGAACATCGACCACAACCACGTGATGCGGTTGGCGCGCAAGCAGATCGGTGACCGCCTGGCGCGGTCCGGGTCGCCGGTCGCGCCGCGCACCGGGCGGGCGCGCATCGCGTCCACGCGCAAGCTGGTGCTGCACAGCGACGACACCGAGCAGGCGCACCTGATGCTGGGCGTGCGGGCGTTGGACCGGCACGACGAGCGGCGGTTCGCGTTGAACGTGCTGAACGCGGCGCTGGGCGGCGGCATGTCGTCGCGGCTGTTCCAGGAGGTCCGCGAGCGGCGCGGGCTGGCGTACCAGGTGTACTCGTCGGTGGGGCTGTACGCCGACACCGGCACCTGGTCGGTGTACGCCGGGTGCCAGCCGGACCGGCTCGGCGACGTGGCCGGCGTGGTGCGCGACGTGCTGTCCGTCGTGGCGTCCGGCGGCCTGACCGACGCGGAAGTGGCGCGCGGCAAGGGCCAGTTGCGCGGCGGGCTGGTGCTGGGGCTGGAGGACACCAGTTCCCGGATGTCGCGCATCGGCAAGGGCGAGCTGAACTACGGCGACTACCTGTCGGTGGAGCAGACGTTGAGCCGGATCGACGAGGTGACCGGCGAGGAGGTCGCGGCGCTGGCCCGCGAGTTGTTGCGACGCCCCGTCGCCGCGGCCGTGGTCGGCCCTTACGCTCACGCCGACGATTTGCCGTCCCAGGTGCACGAGGTGATCTCTTGAGTGAGCGTTCTGCGATCCGTGTCGGCGTGCTGGGCGCGCACGGGCGGATGGGGTCCGAGGTGTGCCGCGCGGTGGACGCGGCGGCCGACATGGAGGTCGTGGCCCGGGTTGACGCGGGTGACCCGTTGCAGGCCTTGGTGGACGCGGGCGTCGAGGTCGTCGTGGACTTCACCAACCCCGATGTCGTCATGGACAACCTGCGGTTCTGCGTGGACCACGGGATCCACGCGGTCGTCGGCACGTCCGGTTTCGACGGCGAGCGCCTGAAGACCCTGGAGGAGTGGCTCGGCTCCGGTTCGGTCGGTGTGCTGATCGCGCCGAACTTCGCGATCGGCGCGGTGCTGTCGATGCGCTTCGCGGAGCTGGCGGCCAAGTACTACGACTCGGCCGAGGTCATCGAGCTGCACCACCCGCGCAAGCTGGACGCGCCGTCCGGCACGGCCGCCCACACGGCGCGGCTGATCTCCGAGGCGCGGGCGGCGGCGGGCGTGCCGGCGATGCCCGACGCGACCACGCAGGAGGCCCCCGGGGCGCGGGGGACGCTGGTCGGGGACGTGCGGGTGCACTCGCTGCGGATCGCCGGGATGATCGCCCACCAGGAGGTCGTGTTCGGCACGGAGGGCGAGACGCTGACCCTGCGCCACGACTCGCTGGACCGGACGTCGTTCATGCCTGGCGTGCTGCTGGCGGTGCGCACCGTGCCCGAGCGGCCGGGGCTGTCCGTGGGGCTCGACAAGTACATGGACCTGTGAAGACCCGCACCGTCGCTTTCCTGATCACCGCCGCGCTGGCGGTGTACTTCGTGCTGCTCGGCGGCCGGGCGTTCGTGCTGATCGGCACGGGCGACCCGGTCGGCGTCGGGCTGGGGATCGGCGTGCTGGTGCTGCCCCTGATCGGCGCGTGGGTCGCGTGGACGAACCTGCGGTTCGGGTTCGTCACCGAGCGCATGGCCCGGCAGTTGGCGGAGGAGGGCGGGCTGCCGGACACGTCGTCGTTGCCGCGCCGCCCGTCGGGTCGGGTGGACCGGGACGCCGCCGACGCGTGGTTCGAGGAGCGGCGGGCCGAGGTGGAGGAGTCGCCGGAGGACTGGCGGCGCTGGTTCCGGCTGGCGCAGGCGTACGACCTGGCGGGGGACCGGGGGCGGGCGCGGTCGACCATGCGGAAGGCGATCGAGCTATTCCAAGTGCCGACGAATCGGGCGTGAGGCATCCGGGTGAGACGGACTTCATCCGGTCTTAACGGCTTCTTGCCTTGGATTGTCCGGTGGACGGTCGATAGCGTGGTGGTGTGTCGAACGCATGCCAGAACCTGCGGCTGACCGTCGCCTGCTTGCTGATCGTGGTCGCCTTCGGCGCGGCCGTCGTCCTGTCCTGACCGCCTGGCATCCACCCGCACGCCCGCGCCCCGCCGCCGCGGGCCTGCCTCGCCGCCCCCGCCGCTGTCCGAGGTGTCGCACCAGCCGCGCCGGCCGCCCGTTCCCGTCGCTCGCCCCCGCCCGTTCCACGCCGCAGGGCCTCCCACCGGCCCGGTCGGCGTGTGGCATTCAGGTGTCACACCTCCGGGTGGTTCCGCGTGCGATCAGTGCTGGACACGGGTAGCCGCTTGAACATGGACCGAACAGCGGTGGACCGCCTTTTCGACTGCGACCTGCTCGACCGTCACGGTGAACGCGTGGGCACCGTGGCGGAGCTCTGGATGGACGGCGGCCGTCCCCTGTGGGCGACCGTGCGGACCGACCACGCCACCACCCTCGTGCCCATCCGGGGCGCCCAGGTGCGGGATCGGCGGCTGGTCGTGCCGGTCGACAAGAGGGAGATCGAGGACGCGCCCGAGATCGGCCCCGAGGTGTCCGAAGTGGACCACGTCCGGCTGCACGACCACTACGGGCTGACCGTCCCCCAGCAACGGCTGGTGCGGCGGGCGCGGCCTAGTGGAGCAGCCACCCCGCCATCAGACCGGGTGACGCGGCGAGCACGCTGAACCGCGCGAACCTGCCCACCATGCCGGTGGTGATGAACAGCCACGACGACATGCCCGCCAACCCCGCGAGCACCGTGGTGAACATGAACGGCGGCAAGCCGACCACCGAGCTGATCGCGTGCGTGCCGAACATCCAGTGCGGGTGCCGGTGGCAGCGGTCCCGGATGCGGTCCAGGCGGGCCTTCCACTTCAGCCGCCGCGCCGACGGCGGCTTCTCCTTCCGGGTCCGGTGCATGAACGCCGGCAGGTGCAGCGAGCCGCGCGCGGCCAGGAAGTAGAACATCTTGCCCAGGACCTGGCCCACCGCGACCGCGAGGCCGATCCACCACCACGAGATGTGGGGCTGCTGCGTCACGAGGCCGATGACGAAGACCTCGATGCTGATGAGGGGGATGATCGCGGACCCGAACGCCACTCCGAACGTCAGGCCGAGCCACCCCAGCAATGCCCACACCCGTTCGAGGCTAGCAACACCTCAGTCGGCCAACAGTAGGGTCAACCCCCCGGAAACCCTTATTTCGCGCAACGGTCGCCCTCCGGCGTCCAGCGTGCGCACCGTGCCGTCGGCCTCCCACCCGGCCCTGGCGTAGAAGCCCGTGGACGCCCGGTCCGCTTCCGGGACCCAGGCGATACCACGCGTGTTCCCCTTGTCACGCAACGTCCCGGCGGCGGTGGCGAGCAGGCGTCCGCCGTGCCCCCTCCGACCCCAACGGGGTTCGACCAGGATGCTGACCAGGCCGGTGGTGGCGGCGTCCGGTGGGAGCGTTCCGTCCGCCTTGGCGACCTCGTCCGCCGGCGCCTGGCCCACCACGCAGTACCCCACCAGGTACTTGCCCTCGGTGGCGACCAGGACCTGGCCCTCCTCGACGGCCTCCGCCCACGCCTGCGTCGTGTCGCCCAGGCCGCCCAGCACTTCCTCCGGCAGGAGGCTGCGGTACGCGGTGCGCCACGTGTCGCGATGGAGGCGGGCGATCTCCTGGACGTCGTCGGGTGTCGCTGCCCGGACTGCGGCGTCGGCCATGGGAAAGACCCTAGTGGCCGAAACCCGCGTGAACCGGACGGGTGTCCCGTGAAAGCGTGCGGGCATGCGTTGGGCAGCTCTGGGTGTCGTGTACGTGGTGTGGGGGTCTACGTACCTGGCCATCAAATTCACCATTGAGACCATGCCGCCGCTGTTGTCGGGTGGGTTGCGCTTCTTAGTGGCCGGCGTGGTGCTCATGCTCGTGGTGGGGCGTCGGATGCGCATGACGTGGCCGCAGGTGGGGACCGGTGTGCTGCTCGGGTTGCTGTTGCCCGCGTGGGGCAACGGGTTGGTCGTGGTGGCGGAGCAGTCCGTGGCGTCCGGGTTGGCGGCGCTGATGGTGGCGTCCGTGCCGCTGTACGTGGTGGTGATGCGGCGCGTGGGCGGTGAAAGGCCGCCGGCGGTGACCTATGTGGGCGTTGTGGTCGGGTTGGTCGGCCTGGGCGTGTTGTTGCTGCACGACGTGGGCGGCTCGACGTGGTGGGGGCCGTGGTTGGTGCTGCTGTCCGCGTTCGGGTGGGCGCTGGGGACGTACCTGAGCGGGCGGTTGCCGGCGCCGGCGAACCCGTTCGCGTTGTCCGCCGTGGAGATGGTGGCGGGCGGGGTGGCGTTGACCGTCGTCGGGCTGGCGTCGGGGGAGCGGCTGGACGTGACGGCGGTGTCCGCGCGGTCCTGGACCGCGTGGGGCTACCTGGTGGTGTTCGGGTCGCTGCTGGCGTTCAGCTCTTACGTCTACGTGCTGGGGCAGCTGCCCGTCTCGACAGTGGCCACTTACGCGTACGTGAACCCGGTGATCGCCGTGCTGCTCGGGGTGTGGCTGGCCGACGAGCGGTTCGGGGCGTTCCAGCTCGCCGGCGGCCTGCTGGTGGTGGTCGCGGTGGTGCTCGTGGTGCGGGCCGAGCGGAAGTGTCGTACCCCCGTGGGAACATCCGAACCGTGCAGAACATGAGTGCGGACGTCGCCCGCCGGATCGCGCTGGGCGCCCAGGGATTCGCCGACCCGCGGCCCGAGTCGCCGCCCACGCGGCGGCACCTCCAGCGGGTGCTCTCGCGCGTCCGGCTGATCCAGCTCGACTCGGTCAACGTGGCCGTGCGGGCGCACTACATGCCCGTGTTCAGCCGGCTGGGGTCCTACACACCGTCGCTGGTGGACGACGCGGCCTGGTCCCACAGCTCGCGCAAGCCGCGCATGCTGGTGGAGTACTGGGCCCACGAGGCGAGCCTGGTGCCGGTCGAGGACTGGCCGCTGCTGCACTCCGGCGCGAAGCGGCCCGGCTGGTGGCACAACTACACCTCGATCGCCGAGCGCGACCCGGGCCTGGTCGAGGACATCCTGGCCGTGGTGAAGGAACTCGGGCCGGTCGGCGCGGGCGCGATCGAGAAGGCGCTGGCGGGCGGCGGGCCGCGGCGCAAGGACCACTGGGGCTGGAACTGGTCGGAGGTCAAGAAGATCTGCGAGTGGCTGTTCGGCTCCGGGCAGCTCACCACGGGCACGCGGCGCGGGTTCGAGCGGCTCTACGACCTGACCGAGCGGGTGCTGCCGCCGGAAGTGGTGTCGCGGCGCGTCACGGCGGAGGAGGGCGCGCGGGAGCTGGTGGCGCGGGCCGCGACGGCGATGGGCGTGGCCACCGAGCCGGACCTGCGCGACTACTACCGCCTGGCCCCGGCGCGCAGCCGGCAGGCCGTGCGGGAGCTGGTCGAGGAGGGCGTGCTGGAGCCCGTGCAGGTGCAGGGGTGGACGTCGGTGGGCTACCGCCACGCGTCGGCGCGCGTGCCGAGGTCGGTGCCGGGCCGGGCGCTGCTGTGCCCGTTCGACCCGCTGATCTGGGAACGCGACCGGACGGAACGCATCTTCGGCTTCTACTACCGGATCGAGATCTACGTGCCGGCGGCGAAGCGCGTGCACGGCTACTACGTGTTCCCGTTCCTGCTCGACGGCCACCTGGTGGGGCGGGTGGACCTGAAGGCGGACCGGCAGGCGGGCGTGCTGCGCGTGCAGGCGGCGCACTCGGAACCCACCGCCGACCTAGGCCGGGTGGCGGTGGAGCTGGCCGCGGAGCTGCGCCACATGGCCGACTGGCTGGAACTGGACAAGGTGGCGGTGACCTCCCGCGGCGACCTGGCCCCGGCGCTGAAGGCGGTGGTGCGCTGACCGCCGCCGTCGCCAAGAGCTGGAGGACCGCGGCGCGCGGCCAGACCGACGGGCGCTGGAGGACCGCGGCGCGCGCATCGGGGGTGCGCACGCCGCGGTCGGTCTCAGGCGGAGCCCGCGGTCGAGGCCGTGGTCACCAGGGCGTTGCCGGTGCCCGTTCGGCCGGTGATGACCAGTGCCGGCGTCTCGGTCGGCGGCGTCCCCGACACGTCCAGGTCGCTGCGGGCCGTGCCGGCCGTCGAGAGCAGGTCCACCTCGGCCGCCACGCCGGGGTGCACGCCCACGCGCACGTGGCCCGAGCCGGTGCCCATCTGGATGCGGCCGGCGGCGGCGTCGGCGATGGTCACGTCACCGCTGCCGGTGCGCACCTGCACGTCGTTGCGCACCGCGCCCAGCCACACGTGCCCGGTGCCGCTGTAGAGCACCGTGTTGCCCGCGATGGACGCCACCTCGATGGCCCCGCTGCCCGTCTTCGCCCGCAGCCCGCCCGGCATCGGGCCCAGGCGCAGCTTGCCCGACCCCGAGTTGACCTGCGACGCGGCGTCGGCGCCGTCCGTGGTGACGTCACCGGTGCCGGTCTGGATCTCCAGCCGGCCCGCCGTGCCGGTCACGGTCACGTCCGCCGCGCCGGACTTGGCGATCACGTGCGACCCGATCGGCGCGCGCACGGTCACGCCCAGCGGCACCGCGCGCAGCGGCAGCGCCTTGGACGAGTGCACCTTCAGCCGCTGCCCGGTCAGCTCGACGCGGGCGTCCCGCACGGCGTCCGGCGGCGCGGCGCCGCCACCGCCCTGCCCGAACTGGTCGTTCACCCAGCTCAGCAAGCCGGTCAGGCCCGCGGTCCACGAGTCGCCCGGCGCGGCCTCGTGCCGGACCTCGACGTGCACCCCGGGCTCGTCCACCAGGTGCACCCGCACGCGGCCGGCGAGCAGGGCGATGTCGACCTCCACCACGCCCTCGACCTCGAAGCTCTGCTGCCGCACGACTTCCGAGTCCACGACGTCCCCCCTCAGCCCTGCACCCAGCCGCGCACCCGGGACCCCTGGTCGTCCTTCGGCGGCTGCTGGTGCGTGTCGTGCCAGTTCTTGTGGTGCCCGCGCCGCCCGCCGACCGCGCCCTGCACGGCCTGCGCGACGAACGTGTTGAGCGACATCCCCTGCGCCGCGGCGGCCTGCTCGGCCTTCGACTTCAGCTCGTCCAGCAACCGCAGCGTGATGCGCGTGGCGTCACCGCCGGTGGGCCGGGGAACTTCCCGCGGCTCCGGTTCGTGGTCCCGGGGGGAGGACGCGCCGGTGACGACCACCTGGACGTCCCGGCCGTCCAACCGGACCTGCACGACGGGCCCGTCGAGCGCGACGGTCACCTCCGCGGCCAGGTCGGACAGGGCGTTCATGAGGGCCAGCCGGGCGGCCGGCTCCAACGCGGCGGACAGCACGGCCGCGGTGCGCCGGGTGTCGTCGTCCCCGGCGGAGGCGGCCGTCGCGAGGTCCTCACGCAGTTGCGCGATGTACGGCGACAGATCCATGACACCACCATGCCGCCACATGTGACACCAGTCAAGGAAACTCTGACATCACGATGACACCACAGCGTTGAACGGGCGGCTCGCGATCGCCGCGCGGTCTCCGCCACGCCCCGCCCGGTCCTCGGCCGTTCCCGCCCCCGGCGCCGAGCACAAGCTCCATGCGGCGCAATTCTGGACGGGCGTCTGAGTTAGGGTTCCCGGCATGGCTGAGACGGTGTCGCCGAAGGTGCAGTTGATCGCGAAGACGGAGTTCTTCCCCCCGGCGGACGTCCCGTGGTCCACCGACGCCGACGGCGGCGAGGCGCTGGCCGAGTTCGCCGGGCGCGCGTGCTACCAGTCGTGGACCAAGCCGAACCCCGCGACGGCCACCAACGCCGGCTACATCAAGCACATCATCGAGGTCGGCCACCTGTCCGTGCTGGAGCACGGCAGCGTCAGCTTCTACTTCACCGGGATGTCCCGGTCGCTCACCCACGAGCTGATCCGGCACCGCCACTTCAGCTACTCGCAGCTGTCCCAGCGGTACGTGCCCGAGCGCGACGCCGCCATGGTCGAGCCGGACGTCATCGCCGCCGACCCCGAGCTGCACGAGCTGTTCCTCAAGGCCACCCAGGCCAGCGTGGACGCCTACACCGAGCTGCTCAAGGGCCTGGAGCGGAAGTTCTCCGACGTCCCCAGCGCCACCCTGCGCCGCAAGCAGGCCCGCCAGGCCGCCCGCGCGGTGCTGCCCAACGCCACCGAGACGCGCATCGTCGTGACCGGCAACTACCGCGCGTGGCGGCACTTCATCGCCATGCGCGCCACCGAGCACGCCGACGTCGAGATCCGCGCCCTGGCGGTCGAGTGCCTGCGCCAGCTGCAGAAGGCGGCGGCCAACGTGTTCGCCGACTTCACCATCTCCGCGCTGGCCGACGGCACCGAGGTCGCGTCCAGCCCGCTGGTCACCGAGGGCTGAGGCGCCGGCGTGAAGCGGCTGATTGTCGACGTCCAGCCGGGGGAGTACACGGTCGCGCGGCTGCCCGCCGACGCGGCCGTCCCGCCCGGCCTGCTCGACCGGGCGGGCCTGGTGTCGGTGACGCGCACGCCGGACGAGCTGTCCATCGTGTGCCCGAGCGAGCACGCCCCCGGCGGCGGCGACGCGCAGCCGGGCTGGCGGCTGCTCACCGTGCGCGGCCCGCTGGAGTTCACGCTGACCGGCATCATGGCGGCGCTGTCCGGTGAACTGGCGGCGGCCGGCGTGAGCCTGTACGCGCTGTCCACCTACGACACCGACCACCTGCTGGTGAAGGCCGCCGACCTCGGCCGCGCCACCCAGGCCCTGCGCAACTCCGGCCACGAGGTGAACCTCCCGACCTGATCGGGCGTGTTCCCCGGCGAAATCACGAATCCGTGAAACCGGGTGGGCCGCGCGACGGTCTGAAGTAGCGTTCGGCCGTTCCAGGCTTCGAGGAGTTGCGCAGCGGTGACAGGTCCACAAGGTGTGAGTGCCCAACCACGCGTCATCGCGGGCAGGTACGCGCTGCTCGGCGAGCTGGGTCGCGGCGGCATGGGCGTGGTGTGGCGCGCGCAGGACAACGTCATCGGGCGCCAGGTCGCCATCAAGGAGCTGCACCTGCCCGACGGCATCGCGGCCGAGGAGCGCCGCGTGCTGGAGGAGCGGGTGTTGCGCGAGGCGCGCACCGCGGGCCGGCTCAACGACCCCGCCGTGGTGACCGTGTTCGACGTGGTCGCCGAGAACGGCATGACCTACATCGTCATGGAGCTGGTCGAGGCGGCCACGCTGTCCACGATCATCGCCCAGTCCGGGCCGATGCCGCAGGACCGCGTGATCTCCATCGCCCTGCAGGCGCTGTCCGCCCTGGAGACCGCGCACAAGGCCGGGATCGTGCACCGGGACGTCAAGCCCGGCAACCTCATGGTCCAGCCCAACGGCCGGGTCAAGCTCACCGACTTCGGCATCGCCCAGGCGATGGACGACCCGCGGCTGACCACCAGCGGCAGCCTCATCGGCTCGCCCGCCTACATGTCGCCCGAGCGCATCCACGGCCACGAGGCCTCGCCCGCCTCCGACCTGTGGGCGCTGGGCGCCACGCTCTGCTACGCCGTCGAGGGCCTCAACCCCTACGAGCGCTCGTCCACCGCGTCCACGCTGCACGCGATCATGAACGAGATGCCGCGCCTGACCAGGGCGCACGGCGCGCTGGGCGCGGTCATCACGGGCCTGCTCATGCCCGACCCGAACGCCCGCCTCACCGGCCCGCAGGCCCGCGCCATGCTCGACCGCGCGGTCGCCCAGCCGACGCCGCCGAGCGGGTTCGCCGGTCCCGGCGGCCCCACGATGCAGTACCAGCCGCCGACCATCCCGCCGCAGCGCAAGCCGTGGCTGAAACCGCTGCTCACGGCGGTGGCCGCGATCAGCGCGGTGGCGTTGCTGGTCCTCGGCGTCATGGTGGACCGGTGGCTGTTCACCGACAAGCCGCCCGCCGCGATGGCCGAGACCGTCACCTTCGGCAGCGGCGGCACGCTGCCCGAGTTCAAGCTCAACGCGGGCTACTGCGGCGACAACTTCCTCGCCCCGTCGGTCCGCGTCGGCAGCGCCGAGTGCGACGAGGCGCACAGCATCGAGGTGTACTGGGAGGGCGGCCCGTTCGGCAGCTCGGACAAGGTCGCCTACCCGGGCGAGGAGTGGCTGCGCAAGTACGCCGAGAACTTCTGCACGCTGGTCTTCAAGTCCGACCGCGTGCCGCTGGAGGGCAAGGACGCCAAGCTGCGCTACGTCGCCGTCGTGCCGACCCAGGCGGAGTGGAAGGAGAGCTACTCCGCGTCCAAGGGCTCGCGCGAGGTGTTCTGCGTGCTGTGGGACAAGAACCGGGTCGAGCTGACCGAGCGGGTGCACGCCAAGAAGTAGGGTGGGGCGCATGGGCGTCGCACAGGACGAACGCAGGCTGCTCAGCGACCTGTTCACCGAACTCGGGCCGGACGCGCCCACCCTGTGCGACCCGTGGCGCACCCGCGACCTCGCCGCCCACCTGGTCCTGCGCGAACGCCGGTTCGACGCGGCCCTGGGCATCGTGGCCAAGCCGCTGGCCGCGCACGCCCAGCGCGTCCAGGACGACTACGCCGCCAAGCCGTGGGCCGAGCTGGTCGACCTGGTCCGCTCGGGCCCGCCCGCGTGGTCCCCGTTCGCCCTGCTGGACGACGTGCTCAACACCGTCGAGTACTTCGTCCACCACGAGGACGTGCGGCGCGCGGCCGACGACTGGTCGCCCCGCTCGCCCGACCCGCGCCGCGACGCCGCCCTGTGGAAGGGCCTGGCCCGGGTGGCGAAGCTGACCTACCGCGCGAGCCCGGTGGGCGTCGTGCTGCGCCGCCCGGACGGCGGGGCGGTGACCGCGAAGGCCGGTCCGAACCCGGTGATCCTGTCCGGTCAGGTCTCGGAACTGCTGATGCACGCCTTCGGCCGGGCCCGCGCCGAGGTCGAGTACGACGGCGACCGGGACGCCGTCACCGCCGTGAAGAGCCTCGACCGGGGCGTGTAAGCCCAGCCCAAAGGGGGTTGCGGGCACCGCAGGCGGTAGCGTTTGGCCATGACCGGATGCCCGACCGCCTCACCCGGCCGACCTTTCGGCCGCGTGCTCACCGCCATGGTCACGCCGTTCGACGCCTCCGGGGCGCTGGACCTGGACAAGGCGCAGGAGCTGGCGAAACACCTGGTCGACCTGGGCAACGACGGTCTGGTCGTCAACGGCACCACGGGTGAGAGCCCGACGACCACCGACGCCGAGAAGGCGGACGTCATCCGCGCCGTGGTGCAGGCCGTGGGCGACCGCGCCACCGTGGTCAGCGGCGCGGGCACCTACGACACCGCCCACAGCGTCCACCTGGCCCGCGCCGCCGAGGCCGCCGGCGCCCACGGCCTGCTCGTGGTCACCCCGTACTACTCCCGGCCGCCCCAGGCGGGCGTGGAGGCGCACTTCAAGGCCGTCGCGGACGCCACGGACCTGCCCGTGATGCTCTACGACATCCCGCCGCGCGCCGTGACCCCGATCGAGGTGGACACGCTGCTGCGGCTGGCCGAGCACCCGCGGATCCTGGCCGTCAAGGACGCCAAGGGCGACCTGACGGCGGGCAGCAAGGTCATCGCGGCCACCGACCTGGCCTACTACTCCGGCGACGACCCGCTGAACCTGCCGTGGCTGTCGGTCGGCGCGGTGGGCTTCGTCAGCGTGATCTCGCACGTCGCCGCCGACCGGCTGCGCGCGATGCTCGACGCGTACGAGTCCGGCGACGTCGCCGCGGCCCGGACGATCCACCACGAACTGCTGCCCCTGCTGCGGCCGTTCACCCGCATGCCCGGCGTCACCTACGCCAAGACCGCTCTGCGTCTGAAGGGCCTCGACGTGGGTAACCCACGTCTGCCCCTGGTACCCGCATCCACCGAGGACATCGAGGCCGTCTCCGCTGTCACGGCCGAACTGGGAGTCAACGCGTGATCAACCCGACGTCACCCCCGCCCGCCCTGCCCGACGGAGGTCTGCGCGTCGTCGCACTGGGCGGCATCGGCGAGGTCGGCCGCAACATGACCGTGTTCGAGCACGCCGGCCGGCTGCTGGTCGTGGACTGCGGCGTGCTGTTCCCCGAGGACGACCAGCCGGGCGTGGACCTGATCCTCCCGGACTTCCGGGCGATCGAGGACCGCCTGGAGGACATCGACGCGCTGGTCCTGACCCACGGGCACGAGGACCACATCGGCGCGGTGCCGTTCCTGCTCAAGCTGCGGCCCGACCTGCCGGTGGTGGGCTCGCGGTTCACCCTGGCCCTGCTGGCGGCGAAGTGCCGCGAGCACCGGCAGACGCCGACGCTGGTGGAGATCGCCGACGGCGAGCGCCGCACGTTCGGGCCGTTCGAGCTGGAGTTCTTCGCGGTCAACCACTCCATCCCGGACGCGGTCGCGGTCGCCATCCGCACGGCCGCGGGCCTGATCCTGCACACCGGCGACATCAAGCTGGACCAGCTGCCGCTGGACGGCCGGCTGACCGACCTGGCGGGCTTCTCGCGCCTGGGCGACGAGGGCGTGGACCTGTTCCTGGTCGACTCCACCAACGCCGAGGTGCCCGGCTTCGTCGCGCCGGAGCGGGAGATCGGCCCGGTCCTGGAGAACGTGATCCGGAAGGCGAACCAGCGCGTGATCGTCGCGTGCTTCGCCTCGCACGTGCACCGGGTGCAGCAGGTGCTGGACGTGGCGGTGCAGTACAAGCGCCGGGTCGCGCTGGTGGGCCGGTCGATGGTGCGCAACATGGGCATCGCGGCCGAGCTGGGCTTCCTGCGCGTGCCGGACGGCTTGTTCGTGGACCTCAACGAGGCCATGGACATGCCGGAGAACGAGGTCCTGTTCGTCTCGACGGGCTCGCAGGGCGAACCGCTGTCGGCGCTGTCCCGCATGGCGCGCGGCGAGCACCGCCAGATCTCGATCCGGGCCGGGGACACCATCGTGTTGGCGTCGTCGCTGATCCCGGGCAACGAGAACGCGGTCTTCAACGTGGTCAACGGCCTGTCCCGCCTGGGCGCGACGGTCGTGCACCAGGGCAACGCGAAGGTCCACGTGTCGGGGCACTCGCCGGCGGGTGAGCTGTTGTTCCTCTACAACGCCGTGCGGCCGTCCAACGTCATGCCGGTGCACGGCGAGTGGCGGCACCTGCGGGCGAACGCGGCGCTGGCCGTGGCGACGGGCGTGTCCGAGGACCGGGTGGTGATCGCCGAGGACGGCGTGGTCGTGGACCTGGTAGACGGGAAGGCCTCCATCACCGGCCGCGTGGAGGTGGGCCACGTGTACGTGGACGGCCTCTCGGTGGGCGACGTCGGCGAGTCCACCCTGTCCGACCGCCTGGTACTGGGCGAGGGCGGCTTCATCGCGATCACGGTGGCGGTGGACTCCAACACCGGCCGCGCGGTGGCCCCGCCGACGGTGTCGGGCCGCGGCTTCTCCGACGACCCGAAGGCGCTGGACCAGGCGATCTCGTTGGTGGAGATGGAACTCTCGCGCACGGAGGTCGAGGGCATCACCGACTCGCACCGCATCGCGCAGGCGGTCCGCCGAGTGGTGGGCCGCTGGGTGGCCGAGACCTACCGCCGCCGCCCGATGATCGTGCCGACGATCATCCCGGTCTGACCGACACCGTGCCGCGCGGCGAGCGTTCGCCGCGCGGCACGGTGTTCTACGCCGCCTCGGGTCGCCAAGGACTGGTGCCCGTCGTGGGCCGGGTCGGGTCGTGGAACTTCGGCAGGTCGGGCTCGTCCGGCCGCAACGGCACCAGTCCCGCCGTGATGGCCCGCATGATCCGTTCGTGCGCCCGTCGCGCGTCCCCCGGCCGTCCGTCGCGCAAGTCCGACAAGTCCACCGGCGCGCCGAAGTGCACCTTGAACGTCGGACGCCGCCGCAGCCCTCGCACGTAGGAAGTCAGGTAGGGCTTGAAGTCCGCCCACCCGTTCACGTGCGTGTTCCCCCAGCACACCGCCTCGTGCGCGCCCCACTGGCTGACCGGGATCACCGGCACCCCACCGCTCAACGCCAGCCGCGCCGCCCCGGTCTTCCCGCGTTCGGGCCACAGCCCGGGGTCCAGGCTGATCTTGCCCTCCGGGTACACCGCGATGGGGTCGCCGCCGCGCCGCAACGCCTCCACCGTCCGGTGGTAGGCCTCGCCGACCGACGCCGACGCCCGGTCCACCCGCAGGTGGCCGGAGGCCTTCAGCGCGGGCCCCATGACCGGGGCGTCGAGCAGGCCGCCCGCGAGCAGGAAGCGCGGGTGCACGCCCAGTTCGCGGCACGCCGCGATCAGGACGAACGGGTCGAGGTTGCCGATGTGGTTGGACGCGAGCAGCAGGGGACGGCCCTTGAGGTCCGCCGGGATGTCGCCGGTGACTTGCAGCCGTCCGCTGAGACCTACGAACCCGCGGTCGATGGTCGTCAGCACGCGCCACAGCAGTGGTGTGGACACAGCGGGGAAGGCTACGGCGTGTCGAGGTGTGGCTGTAACCGATTCCGGGCAACTATGGACGACGAGCAGCGCAAGTCACGTCCTGCCGTGACCGTTGGGGCCGGTGGGACCAGAGCGACTAACGTTGGAAACCATGGCTGGCCGAACCGGATCCCCGCGTGGCAAGGGCACGACCCGGAAAGGCGGGTCGAAGCCCCGGGCGCGCACGTCCCGGTCCCGCCCCGCACCCCGCAAGCCCGCCGGATCGGGCTCGGTCGGCAAGGCCTGGGGCCTGCTCGGCCGCGGCGTGGGCGGTGTGGTCCGCGCGGTCGGCCGGGGCAAGGACCTCGACCCCGAGCACCGGCGCGACGGGCTCGGCCTGGTGCTGATCGCCGCCGCCGTGATCACCGGCGCGGGCGTGTGGTGGCAGGCCGGCGGTCCGGTGGGGCAGTGGGTGGACGTCGCCGTGCGCAGCTCGGTGGGCGCGCCCGCGATGATCGTGCCGCTGGTCCTGCTCGCGGTCGGCGTCACGCTGATGCGCACCGACCCCAAGCCGGAGGCCCGGCCCCGCCTGGTGATCGGCGGTGTGCTGGTCGCGGTCGGCTTCCTCGGCATGTTCCACCTCGTCGGCGGGCTCCCGACCGACCCGGTCGAGCGGCGCGGCGCGGGCGGCGCGCTGGGCTACCTCGCCGGCGGGTTCCTCGCCCAGGGCCTGACGCCGTGGGTCGCCGGGCCGTTGCTGGTGCTGATCTTCGCCTACGGCGTGCTGGTCCTGGCGCACCTGCCGATCCGCGAGGTGCCCGCCAAGCTCGGCTCGCTGCTCGCCGGCCGCAAGACCGACGACCAGCTCGAAGGGTTCGGGCGCGAGGAGGAGCAGCCGGCGGAGGAGGAGAAGCCGGCCCGGTTGCGCCGCCCGTCGCGCCGCCGCCAGGCCGCCGTCACCGACGAGCAACCCGAACTCCCGCTGGACGAGGCGCCCGCGGAGGAGCAGCCGCCGCCACCACCGCGCCCGACCCCCAAGCCCAAGCCCAAGGCGGAGCCCGAGAAGCCGCAGCCGACGATGGCCGTGCGCGCGGTCGAGGGCGACTACCAGCTCCCGCCGCCCACCATCCTCAAGGACGGCGACGCGCCCAAGGCCCGCAGCAAGGCCAACGACCAGATGATCGAGGCGATCACCGGCGTCCTCGACCAGTTCTCCATCGACGCCCAGGTCACCGGCTTCACCCGCGGCCCGACGGTGACCCGCTACGAGGTCGAGCTCGGCCCCGGCGTGAAGGTCGAGAAGATCACCGCGCTGACCAAGAACATCGCCTACGCCGTCGCCACCGACAACGTCCGCCTGCTCGCGCCCATCCCGGGCAAGTCCGCGGTCGGCATCGAGGTGCCCAACAGCGACCGCGAGATGGTGCGGCTGGGCGACGTGCTGCGCTCGCCGAGCACGGTCAAGGACAACCACCCGATGGTCATCGGGCTGGGCAAGGACATCGAGGGCCACTTCGTCACGGCGAACCTGACCAAGATGCCGCACCTGCTGGTCGCCGGCTCCACCGGTTCGGGCAAGTCGAGCTTCGTGAACTCGATGCTGGTGTCGCTGCTCGCCCGCGCGACGCCGGACGAGGTCCGGATGATCCTCATCGACCCGAAGATGGTCGAGCTGACGCCGTACGAGGGCATCCCGCACCTGATCACGCCCATCATCACCCAGCCGAAGAAGGCCGCCGCCGCGCTGGCCTGGCTGGTGGAGGAGATGGAGCAGCGCTACCAGGACATGCAGGTCAACCGGGTGCGCCACATCGACGACTTCAACCGCAAGGTGCGCTCCGGCGAGATCGCCGCGCCGCCGGGCAGCGAGCGCGTGTACCGGCCCTACCCGTACATCATGGCGATCGTCGACGAGCTGGCCGACCTGATGATGACCGCGCCCCGCGACGTCGAGGACGCCATCGTCCGCATCACGCAGAAGGCGCGCGCGGCGGGCATCCACCTGGTGCTGGCGACCCAGCGGCCGTCGGTGGACGTCGTGACCGGCCTGATCAAGACCAACGTGCCGTCGCGGCTGGCGTTCGCCACGTCGTCGCTGACCGACTCGCGGGTCATCCTCGACCAGCCCGGCGCGGAGAAGCTGATCGGCATGGGCGACGGCCTGTACCTGCCGATGGGCGCGTCCAAGCCGGTGCGCATCCAGGGCGCGTTCGTCGGCGACGAGGAGATCGCCGAGATCGTCAACTTCACCAAGCTGCAGGCGCAGCCGGAGTACACCGACGGCGTGACCGCGGCGAAGGCGGGCGAGAAGAAGGAGATCGACGCCGACATCGGCGACGACCTGGAGCTGCTGCTGCAGGCGGCGGAGCTGATCGTGACGTCCCAGTTCGGCTCGACGTCGATGCTCCAGCGCAAGCTGCGCGTGGGCTTCGCCAAGGCGGGCCGGCTGATGGACCTGCTGGAGACGCGCGGCGTCGTCGGCCCCTCCGAGGGGTCGAAGGCGCGCGAGGTGCTGATCAAGCCCGACGAGCTGGACTCGGTGGTGTACCTGATCAAGGGCGGGCCGGCCCCGGACGAGGACTGACCCGCCCCCGGTCTCAGCTCGCGCCGAACTCGCGGACCGCCTGGTAGTACAGGTCCGCGGTCCGGTTGCACGCCCAGTTCCCGGCGCACTGGTGGTACAGGTCGGCCTTGAACTTGTCGTCGATGCGCAGGCGCGTGGTCTCGGTGAACCGGGACTGCCGCTTGTAGTTGCGGTAGCCGAAGTCGTGCCGGTGGCACGCGGGCAGGAACTTGAAGCCGAACGGGTTGTCCGGCGACCAGGAGCAGCCGTCGGAGGACCAGTCGAGCTGGTCGGCGTACGGGGCCTGCGACCGGATCGAGCCGAACTGGGCCAGCGTGCGGTTGAACAGGTAGTCGTCGGTCACGGCCGGCGCGTCGATGGCGGCTTGGGCGTTGCCCGCGCCGAGCAGGAAGGCGGCGGTGGCCAGGACCGCGGTGGCGGCGGAGCGCAGGGTTTTCACAGGTGTTCCCCCTCGTGAGGAAAGGCCGTGAAAACGTTCCTACCGGTGGCTGATCGACATCCGACAGCCCCGATGGGCTCACGCCACGGCAACACCGGGTGAACGTTCGCGGTGCCCGGCGGGCCTCTCGCGGTCCGCCGGGCACCGTCGTGCCGCGTCGTCGGACGCGCGAGCCGAACCCCTCCGAACCGGCTCGTGCGCCCCTGGCACGTTCAGGAGGGCTCGTCGCCCTGGTCGAGGAACCGGCGGATGGTGGTCTCGTCCGGTATCTCGTTCTCGGTGTCGATGAGACGTTCGGCGATGGGCACGGGTTCCTCCGCCCAGGCGGGTCGGAAGTCGCCGCCGGGCAGCAGCCCGTGCCGCCGCGCGAACTCCTCGGCGGCCTCGCGGATCGACTCGCGCAGCGTGCCGACGACCACCGTCTCGGCGGTGTAGGTCAGCTCCACCAGCAGCGCGCGGACCCGGTCGAGCTGGTCCTCCTCGGCGGACTTGCCGTCCAGCCGCGGCCACAGCCGCCGCTCGAACACCTCGACGAAGTCCGCGGCGATGCCGTCGGTGGCCCGGCGCAGCCCGGCGAACTGGTCCAGCACGTCCTCGGCGGGCACGGCCAGCCCCGCCAGCCGGTTCCCGGCCTCCAGCGCCCAGCGCCGCGTGTGCGGCCACCCCCGCCGCCACCGCACGAGCCCGAGCTGGATGGCGCGGCGCAGCACGGCCGGCCGCATGTCGCCGGTCGGCACCAGCCGCTTGAGGTCGCGGACCCGCACGCGGACCCAGTCGTCGGGACCCTCGGTGTCCCCGACGCCGAGCACCGCGGCGACGCTCGCGCCCTGTTCGCGGGCCTTGACCAGCTCGGCGATCGCGGGCAGGGAGAACCCGCGCGCCTGCAACCGCTGGACCAGCGTCAACCGCTCGATGTGGGACTCGTCGTAGTAGGCGACCCGCCCCTGCCGGCGCGGCGGGTGCAGGACGCCCTTGGTCTGGTACATGCGGATGGTGCTGCCCGGCAGCCCGACCCGGACCGCCAGCTCGTCCACGGTGAGCTGCACGCGCCCATCCTTCCGGCGCGCGGCTCAACGAGTCAACACTGTTCGAGTGAACACTCGAACAATCAGAGGTGGAGCAGCATCCGCGAGTTGCCCAGGGTGTTCGGCTTCACGTACGAGAGGTCGAGGAACTCCGCCACGCCCTCGTCGGCCGACCGCATGATCTCCTCGTAGACCTCCGGCGACACCGGTGTGCCGTCGATCTCCACGAACCCGTGCCGGCTGAAGAACTCGGTCTCGAACGTCAGCACGAACACCCGCGACAGCTGGAGCTCGCGCGCGGTGTCGATCAGCCGCCCGACGAGCCGGTGCCCGATCCCGCGCCCCAGCGCCTGCGGCGCCACGGCCACCGTGCGGATCTCCGCCAGGTCCTCCCACAGCACGTGCAGGGCCCCGCACCCGAGCAGCTCGCCGCCCTCCTCGGCCACCCAGAACTCCTGGATGTCCTCGAACAGCGTGACCAGCGGTTTGGACAGCAGCACCTTGCCCGCGTACAGGTCGATGAGCGCCTTCATGGCCCGCACGTCACCGGTGCGCGCCCGGCGCACGTTGATCGGGTCGTTCACGGTGCAAACGTAGCTCCCGGCGGTCCCGTCGTGCCGCTCGTGGGCATCGGGGTCGCCGATGGCGGTGATCGGGTGAGCGGCAGTTGGGCGCTGACGTCCGGCGTTCACACCCGGGGCGGCTACCCTGAGCACCGTGTCTTCCCCCACCACGGCCAAGCGCGTCGCCATGCTGACCCTCGGGTGCGCCCGCAACGAAGTCGACTCCGAGGAGCTCGCCGGCCGGCTCACCGCCGGCGGCTGGGAGCTGGTCGACGGTGACGACGCCGACGTGGTCGTGGTCAACACGTGCGGCTTCGTGGAGTCGGCCAAGAAGGACTCCGTCGACACCCTGCTCGCCGCCGCCGACAGCGGCGCGAAGGTGGTCGCCGTCGGGTGCATGGCCGAGCGGTACGGGGTGGAGCTGGCCGACAGCCTGCCCGAGGCCCAGGCCGTGCTGGGCTTCGACCACTACGACAAGCTCGCCGAGCGCCTGGACGACGTCCTGGACGGCAAGACCATCGAGTCGCACAAGCCGGTCGACCGCCGCACGCTGCTGCCGCTCACGCCCGTGCAGCGGCCCAAGGCGGCCGAGGACGTGCAGGTCCCGGGCCACGGGTGGGGCCCGCGCGTGCTGCGCACCCGCCTGGAGGACACCCCGGTCGCCCCGCTGAAGATCGCCTCCGGCTGCGACCGCCGCTGCTCGTTCTGCGCCATCCCGAGCTTCCGGGGCGCGTTCGTGTCCCGCCACCCCGACGAGGTCGTGGCCGAGGCGCGGTGGCTGGCCGAGCAGGGCGTGCGCGAGGTGTTCCTGGTCTCGGAGAACTCCACCTCCTACGCCAAGGACCTGCCGCGCGAGCTGGGCGGCCTGGAGAACCTGCTGGAGCGCCTGGCGCAGGTCGTGGACCGCGTCCGCGTCTCCTACCTGCAGCCCGCCGAGACCAAGCCGTCGCTGGTCAAGGCCATCGCGACGACCCCGAACGTCGCCCAGTACTTCGACATGTCCTTCCAGCACTCCAGCGAGGCCGTGCTGCGCCGGATGCGCCGGTTCGGGTCCACCGAGTCGTTCCTGGGGCTCATCGAGCAGATCCGGGCGCTCGCCCCGCAGGCCGGCATCCGTTCCAACGTCATCGTCGGCTTCCCGGGTGAGACCGAGGAGGACGTGGCCGAGCTGGAGCGGTTCCTGACCGAGGCCCGCCTGGACGCCGTGGGCGTGTTCGGCTACTCCGACGAGGACGGCACCGAGGCCGAGACCCTCGACGGCAAGCTCGACGCCGACACCGTCGCCGAGCGGGTCGCGCGGATCTCGAACCTGGTCGAGGAGCTGACCGCCCAGCGCGCGGAGGACCGCGTCGGCGAGGAGGTCGTCGTCCTGGTCGAGACCGAGGAGGACGACGACAACGACTGCGTCGGCCGGGCCGCCCACCAGGCGCCCGAGGTCGACGGCGAGTGCGTGATCACCAACGCCGACGGCCTGCGGGTCGGTGACCTGGTGCGCTGCCGCGTCGACGCCGCCGAGGGCGTGGACCTGGTGGTCACCGCGATCGAGGTGCTCCAAAGGTGACAGAACCCGCGCGCGTGCCGGTGCTGAACATCGCCAACGTGCTGACGATGTCCCGGCTGGTGCTCGTGCCGGTGTTCCTCTACCTGCTGTTCGCCGAGGACGGCCGCTCCTACTGGTGGCGGCTGGCGGCGTTCGGCGTCTTCGCCGTCGCGTCGGTCACCGACCACGTGGACGGCAACCTCGCCCGCAAGCACGGCCTGATCACCGACTTCGGCAAGATCGCCGACCCGATCGCGGACAAGGCGCTCACCGGGGCCGCCCTGGTCGGCCTGAGCCTGCTGGGCGAGCTGCCCTGGTGGATCACCGTGGTGATCGCGGTGCGCGAGCTGTTCATCACGCTGCTGCGGTTCTGGGTGATCCGCCACGGCGTGATCCCGGCCAGCCGGGGCGGCAAGGCCAAGACCCTGGTGCAGATCGTCGCGATCGGCCTCTACCTGCTGCCGCTGCCCGCGAACCTGGAGCTGGTCGCGGTGGTCACCATGTACGCGGCGGTCGTGCTCACGGTCGTGACCGGCGTGGACTACGTGGTGCGCGCGTTCCGGCTGCGCGCCCGCGGGAAGAGGGCGGTGGCCGGGGCGTGAGCGCCGTGGACGTCGTCGCCGCGCTCAAGGCGCGGGGGGAGACCGTGGCCACCGCCGAGTCGCTGACGGCCGGGCTGGTGGCCGCCGAGATCACCACCGTGCCGGGGGCCAGCGCGGTGCTGCGCGGCGGGCTCGTGGTCTACGCGACCGACCTGAAGGCGTCCCTGGCGGGCGTGGACGCGGCGCTGCTGGCCGAGCACGGCGCGGTGCACCCCGAGGTGGCCCGGCAGCTCGCCGAGGGCGCTCGGACGCGCTGCGGGGCGACGTGGGGCCTCGGGCTGACCGGGGTGGCCGGGCCCGACCCGCAGGACGGGGTCGAAGCGGGTACGGTCCACATCGGTTTGTCCGGTCCGTCCGGTTCAGCGGTCGAAACCATCACTGTCGGTGGTGATCGTCACGAAGTCCGCCACGCTTCCGTGATCGCGGCGCTCGATCTCCTGGAGGACCACCTGAAGATCGCTCAGGCGTGACTTGAGCAGCGCAATCCCGGTCACACCGGGACGGCCCCGCGGGAACAACGGGGCCGGTTCGGTCGTTCGCTTGTGGCGGACGTGCATCGAAGTCACTGCCCGTCGACGGGACGGGTCGGTAACGTGGTGGCACGGCCGGCCGGAAGGAGGCGCGCGATGACCGTGCTGCTACGCGAGGCGATCGGTGATCGGCTCCGCCATGCCCGCACCACCCAACGCCGCACGCTGCGCGAGGTCTCCAGGACCGCCCGCGTGAGCCTGGGGTACCTGTCCGAGGTGGAGCGTGGCCGCAAGGAGGCGTCCAGCGAGCTGCTGGCCGCCATCTGCGAGGCGTTGGACCTGCCCCTGTCGGAGCTGCTGCACCTCGTCGCGTCGGACATCGGCGCGGTGACGCAGCCGGTGCCCACGCCCGCGGAGCTGGCCGAGCGGACCGAGCGTCCGACCGCGCCAAGCCTCGAAGGCGGCACCCTGGTGCCCACCGTCATCGGCAACGACCTGTCCGATCTGCGCATCCAGCCGATGCTCACGCACCGGCTGTCCACGTCGATCGAGCCGCGCGGCGCCGTGGTGGCGGCGTAAGCCGAGCACCACTCGTTCGAAGCCGAGCCGGGCACACCGGCTCGGCTTCGTCGCATGCGCGCCGGCGCTGCGTCCCGGCATGGGTTTCGTCACACTGCAACGAGTTGGCAACCGGGGGCGGGGTCGCCGCGTCCACCCCGGCACAGGAGCGGCAGGATGACCATGTCGACGCCGAAGTTTCAGGGGTGACTCAGGGTGAACCCGGATATCTCCCCAGGTCGGTGGAAGCGGCACGGGACAACTGACACGATGGAACCAACACCGGCACCGGGTCGTTGCCAGTCACGAGCGCGAGCCAGGGAAGTGCGGAGAAGGCAGGCGTAGGAGATGGCCAACCCTTTCGTGAAGGCGTGGAAGTACTTCATGGCGGCGTTCTCGTCCAAGATCGACGAGCACGCCGACCCGAAGGTGCAGATCCAGCAGGCCATCGAGGAGGCGCAGCGGCAGCACCAGGCCCTGTCGCAGCAGGCTGCCGCCGTGATCGGCAACCAGCGCCAGCTGGAGATGAAGCTCAACCGGCAGCTCGGTGAGGTCGAGAAGCTCCAGGCGTCCGCGCGCCAGGCGCTCGTCCTGGCCGACGAGGCGCGGGCCAAGGGCGACGAGCAGCGGGCGCAGGAGTTCGAGAACGCGGCCCAGTCGTTCGCGACCCAGCTCGTGACGGCCGAGCAGAGCATCGAGGACCTCAAGACGCTCCACGACCAGTCCCTGCAGGCCGCGCAGCAGGCCAAGGCGGCGGTCGAGCGCAACGCGATGGTGCTGCAGCAGAAGCTCGCCGAGCGCACCAAGCTGCTCTCGCAGCTGGAGCAGGCGAAGATGCAGGAGCAGGTGTCCAACTCGCTGCGCCAGATGACCGAGCTGGCCGCGCCGAGCAACACGCCGTCGCTGGACGAGATCCGCGACAAGATCGAGAAGCGCTACACCACGGCGCTCGGGTCGGCGGAGCTGGCGCAGAACTCGGTGCAGGGCCGGATGCTGGAGGTCCAGCAGTCCACCACGCAGATGGCGGGCTCGTCGCGGCTGGAGCAGATCCGGGCGTCGATGCGCGGCGGGCAGGTCGCCGGTGAGGTGACCAGCGGCCAGTCGCAGAGCGCGGCGGCGAGCATCCAGCAGGAGATCGCGCAGCGCGTGCAGCAGGCCCAGAACGCGCCGCAGCAGAACCCGCCCGCGAGCCAGAGCTGAGCGTGGGGTCCGCGATGGAGCACCCCGCGCGGAAGGCGGCGGGCGAGATCGCCCAGATCGTCGGCGCCCAGCTGCAAGGTCAACTCGCGGACCAGGTCAAGAGGCGGTTCGCCGCGTGGAACGACCCGCGCGCGAAGCTCGACCGGCGCTACCGCCGGTCGAGCCGCGCGCTCACGTTCTGGCTGATCGTGCTGTCGATCCTGACCGTCGTCGGTGGCCTGGCGCTGGCGGTGGGCCTGCACGCGGCCTTCGCCGTGGTGGCCTTCGGCGGCGCGGCGGGCACGGGCGTGCTGGCGCTGCGCACGCGCGCCAGGATGCGCGAGATCGACACGGCCCGGCAGCAGTTGGCGATCGCCCCGGTGCGCACGCCCCTGCCAGCGCGGTCGTCGGCGGCCCGCGCCCCGATGGAGCGCCTGGAAGAGGCCGAGGACACGCTGCGCGAGTTGCTGCACCAGATCGACTCGGCGGCGCTGACGTCCGTGCCGACCGACTCGGTCGTGCAGGCGCGGGCGACCGGCGCGGAGGCGGCGTCGGCCCTGCGCGCGGTGTCCCAGCAGTTGCAGGCGGTGGAACGCGCCCGCGACACGGCCCCGCCCCTGGACCGCGCGCCGCTGGTGGAGGGCGTGCGGCGGCTGCGGGAGCAGTTGGACGAGGGCGTGGACGGCTACTGCGGGCTGGTGGCGGCGGCGGGGCGGGTGCTGGCGGAGAGCACGGCGTCCAACCCGCGGCAGGTGCTGGGCGAGGCGACCGACCACCTGGCCGGCCTGGCCTCGGCCATGCGCGACCTACCCCGCTGGAACTGAGCCCGGCGCCTGTTGCCGGGGCGCGCGGCCGGCTGGACGACTGGCGTCGTGTGCCGCGGGCGGCCTGCGTCGAGCGCGGCGTGGCCGGCTTGCGTTGAGCACGGTGTGGCCGGCTTGCGCTGAGCACGGTGTGGCCGGCTTGCGCTGAGCACGGTGTGGCCGGCTTGCGTCGAGCGCGGCGCGGGCGGCGTGAGTCGAGCGCGGGGCGGGCGGTTCGTCGTGTTTGGGCGCGGCCTCCGGCCCCCGGCTCGATCGTCGCACGCGGCACCGACAGTTCACCGCGTGTGGTGGCGGGAGGCGCGGAGGAACCAGCTCACCTCGGCTCGGGTGCTCTCCGGCGCGGCCCAGCCGTTGATCTGGGCCAACAGGGTCAGGTAGCGCTCGCGGCGCGGGTCGTTCGCGGCTTCCAGGTGCTCGACCAGGCCATCGCCGAAGCGGTCGGTGATCTCCGCGACCACCTCGCCCGCCTCCGGTGTCGTCGGGTCCAGCGCGAGCAGCGGGCGCACGCGGTCGCGGACCACGGCCACCGCGTCGGGCCGCAGCCCACCGTGCCCGTAGCGGGCCGCCAGACGGGCCAGGAGCGCCCGGAAGTCCGCGTCCCGGGTCAGGGCCGCCAACTCCACCCACGCCGCCACCTGCGCGGGCTCCGGGTCGTCGGGCAGCTCGGGCGTCAGGGTCCGCGCGACGCCCTCCACGCCCGGCCGGCCGGCGAACACCTCCGCCACGAAACCCGCTACCAACTCCCGACGGGCGTCGGCGGACAGCAGGGCCAGGTCGTGCACCACGTCGATCTCCTCGGGGTTCGTCGCCAACCTCCGCAGCACCGCCCGGCGCAGCACCAGCACCCGGAGGTGGGCGTCGAGCGCGTCGGCGTGCGCTTGGGCGACCTCGGCGACGGTCGTCTCCCGGTCCAGCACGCGGCGGATGGTCGCCAGGTCCACGTCCAGGGCGCGCAGCGTCCGAACGAGGTCCAGACGGGCAGCGGCGGCGTGGTCGAAGCGGCGGTGGCCGGTCGGTCCGCGGTGCGTCGGCGGCACCATCCCACGATCGGCGTAGAACCGGACCGCCTTGACCGACAGGCCGCTGCGTCGCGCGAGGTCACCGATGGTGAGGGAGTTGTCGCCGCTCATGGGGTCCACCCTGGGTCCTCCCCCTGGTGGAAGGTCAAGTTCCCGGTCGCGCCATCATGGGGCCATCCGCACGAACGGGTGTTGGATCACGTTGCGTAGTCGAGTTGAGCTGAAGTGGCAGTGGGCCTGGTATCCCTTGCTGCAATCGTGTGATTATCAGACTGTTATCTGGCCTCGCCCACTACATGGCGTGGCAGGATCCGTGGGTCGGACAACGGCGTTCGGCCGGGTCGCCGGGGAGGGCATTGAGTGGCGTTGTGGACCGTGCACGGCGATGGGCGCACCACCGACGGTGACGCCATCGCGCCCGAGGAGCGGCTGAGCTGGCCGCTCACCATCGGCTTCGGTGCCCAGCACCTGGCCGCCATGGCCGGCGCCACGATCCTCGTCCCCGCCACCACCGGTCTGCCCGTCAGCACCACCCTGCTCTTCTCCGGCGTGGGCACGCTGCTGTTCCTGCTCATCACCCGCAACCGGGTCCCCAGCTACCTCGGCGCGTCCTTCGCGTTCATCGCCCCGCTGGAGGCCGCGCGCAGCGAGGGCGTCGCCGCCCAGCTCGGCGGGGTCGTCGCGGCCGGCCTGCTGGTGATCATCCTCGGCGTGGCGGTCAAGGCCCTGGGCGTCCGGCTCCTGGAGTCGGTGATGCCGCCGGTCGTGACCGGGGCCGTGGTGATCCTCATCGGCCTCAACCTGTCCCACCGGGCCACCGACTCGTTCTCCGAGCAGCCGCTGCCCGCCGTGGTGACGATGGGCATCATCCTGCTGTGCGGCGTGCTGGGCCGGCGCCTGTTCTTCCGGTTCTCGGTGCTGCTCGGCGTGGTCGTCGGCTGGGTCCTCGGCTTCGTGCTGGGCGTGGTGAACACCGACGCCGTCGGCGACGCCGCCTGGGTCGGCCTGCCCGACTTCCACGCGCCGGAGCTGCGCCCGTCGGTGACCCTGCTGGTCCTGCCGGTGGTGATCGTCCTGGTCGCGGAGAGCGTCGGCCACGTCAAGGCGGTCGGCGGCCTGACCGGGCGCAACCTGGACGGCAGCGTCGGCGACTCGATCATCGCCAACGGCCTGTCCACCACGTTGGCGGGCTTCGGCGGCGGCACCGGCACCACGACGTACTCGGAGAACATCGGCGTCATGGGCGTGACGAAGGTGTACTCCACGGCCGCCTACGCGGTGACCGGCATGTTCGCCGTGCTCCTGGCGTTCTCGCCGAAGGCGACCGCGGCCCTGGCCACCATCCCGGCGGGCGTGGTCGGCGGCGCGACGCTGGTCCTGCTCGGCCTGATCAGCCTGGTCGGCGTGCGGATCTGGATGGACAACCGGGTGGACCTGACCAACCCCGGCAACGCCCTGGTCGGCGGCGCGGCCCTGGTGGCGGGCGTGGGCGACCTGACGTTGAAGCTGGGCGACCTGGAACTGGGCGGCCTGGTCTGGGGCTCGCTGCTCGTGGTGATCCTGCACCCGATCATGCGCTGGCTGCGCGCCGCGCGCCCCGCCCAGCCCTAGAGCGCCTTGACGATCCGGCGCACCAGCCCCGGACCCTCGTAGATGAACCCGGTGTAGACCTGCACCAGGCTCGCCCCGGCGTCGAACATGGCCTTGGCGTCGTCCGGGCCGAAGATCCCGCCCACGCCGATGACCGGCAGCTTCCCGTCGGTCTCCCGGCTCACGAACCGCACGACCTCGCGCGCCCGCACGGCCAGCGGACGGCCGCTCAACCCGCCCGCCTCGGCCGCCCTGGGCTGGTCGGCCGGCGTGAGCCCGTCCCTCGACAGGGTGGTGTTGGTGGCGATCAACCCGGCCACCCCGTGCGCCGAGCACACCTCCAGCACCTCGCCGATCGCCTGGTCGGTCAGGTCGGGCGCGATCTTGACCAGCAGCGGCTTGCGCCGGCCCGCACCGGCCAGCTCGCCGGACGTCTCGTCCAGCGCGGACAGCAGCTCGGTGAGCGCGCCCCGGTCCTGGAGGCTGCGCAGGCCCGGGGTGTTGGGCGAGCTGATGTTGACCGCGAAGTAGTCGCCGTGCCGGTACAGGGCGCGCAGCGAGGCGCGGTAGTCCTCGACGGCCTCCTCGACCGGCGTCACCTTCGACTTGCCCAGGCTGATGCCCAGCGGCACCGACAGCGGCCCGAGCCGGTCCAGCCGGTTGGCCAGTTCCAGCGCGCCGTCGTTGTTGAAGCCCATCCGGTTGATGATCGCCTCGCTGTCGCGCAGGCGGAACAGGCGCGGCTTGGGGTTGCCCGGCTGCGGGTGCCGGGTCACCGTGCCGACCTCGACGAACCCGAACCCCAGCGCGCCCCACGCGGGCAGCGCGCGGCCGTTCTTGTCCAGGCCGGCGGCCAGGCCGACCGGGTTGGGGAACCGCACGCCGAACACCGTGCGCTCGGCGGCGGGCTTGCGGCGGACCGCCTTCGCCAGCGGGCTGACGGCGCTCAACGCCCGCAGGGTGGTCTCGTGGATGCGCTCCGCGTCCCCGCCGTGCATCCGGAACAGGACGTTGCGCACCACGCTCTTGTAGACCACGGCGGCAACTCTAAGCGATCGGCCCCGGTTGGCAGCGCGGGCACCAGAACGTCGGCCGCTCCTGCACGCCCGGTCCCTGACCGGCCGCGCGGATCTTGGTCCCGCAGCGGAAGCACGGCCGGCCGGCCCGTTCGTACACCCAGGACTCCTTGCCGCGACCCATGAGCCCGGTGGTGTTGCGGAAGACGGTGTTCGCGTTGGCCAGCAACACTTTCCGGCTCAGCTTGACGGCTTTCACAGCGTCCACGTCGGACACTTTGCTCCACGGCGAGGCGCCCATCAGGAAGCACACCTCGCACTTGTAGACGTTGCCGACGCCGGCCATGATCCGCTGGTCCAGCAGCGCCTGGCCGATCTCCTGGTCGGGCTGCGCCGTGAGACGCCTCACGGCCTCCGCCTCGGCTTCGGGGGTCCAGTCGCCGAGCAGGTCCGGCCCGAGGTGACCGACCAGGGTGTCCTCGCGGTCGGTCGGCACCAGTTCCAGGTCGTGCAGGTTGAACCCGACCGCGAACCGCTCCGGGACCTCCAGCAGCACGCGCACCTGGTGACCGGGCCGCTTCCAGCGCTCGCCCGGCCGGTACAGGTGCCACGAGCCGTCCATGCGCAGGTGGCTGCGCAGCGTGAGGTCGCCGGAGAACCGGGTGAGGATGTGCTTGCCGACCGTCGCCACCTCGCGGACCTCCCGCCCGGCGAGGTCCACAGTGGACAGGCGCGGGTGGCGCAGTTCCGCGCGCAGCAGCGTCTTCCCGGCCAGCGCCTCGTTGAGCCGCCGGCCGGTCAGGAAGACCGTGTCACCCTCGGGCACCGGTGTCGAACGCCACCTTGAGGCCGAAGCCGACCAGCACGGACGCGGTCAGCCGTTCCGTCCACCGCCGGACGCGGGGCCTGGTCAGCGCCACGGCCGCCCGCCCGGCCAGCCACACCACACCGAGCTGCCACACCTGCCCGAGCCCGACGTGCACGCCGACCAGCAGCGCCGCCCACCCCGTCGGGTCCCCGGCGGTCGGCAGGAACTGCGGCAGCAGGGACAGGTAGAACACGCCGATCTTCGGGTTGAGCAGGTTCGTGGTGAACCCGACCCGCAACGCCTGCCCCGGCGTGATCTCCGGGGCGTCCGCGGGCCGCTCGACCCCCCGCCCGCGCCACGACCGCCACAGCGCCGACCCGCCCAGCCACAGCAGGTAGGCCGCGCCCGCGTACCGCACGACGTCGTAGGCGAAGCGGGACGCCACGAGCAGCGCCGTGAGGCCCGCGATGCTCGCCGCACCCCACACCAGGCAGCCCAGGGTCGTGCCGAACCCGCCGACGATCCCGGCCTTGCGCCCGCCGCCCAGCACCATGCGCAACAGCATCATGGTGTCCAGGCCCGGCGTGATGGTCAGCAGCAGCGCGGCGACCGTGAACGCCAGCAGGGCGGTCGTGCTCACGCCTCCACCGCCTCCTGGATCTCCTCGTCGTCGAAGTCGGCGTGCACCGGCCGGCGGCGGCTGCGGCTGATCCGCAGTATCCGCGCCAGCAGCAGGTTGAACGCCAACGCCACCTCCCGCGCCCCCGGGGTGCCCCATTCGTGGATCGGCATGCACGCGCCCTGCGCCTGTTGCACCGCGAGCCGGTCCGGCAGCGCCACCGGCATCACCAGCGGGCCGAAGATGTCGCGCAGCTCGTCGATGCGGAACTGGTGCTCGTGCGAACGGGGCCGGACGCGGTTGACCACGACGCCCAGCGGCTGGAGGTCGGCGTTGTGCGCGCGCTCGGCCTGGACCGCCTCGAACGCCCGCTGCACGCCCGCGACGGCGAACATGGTGGGCTCGGTCACCAGCAACGCGCGGTCGGCCGCGACCAGCGCCGACCGGGTGAGCTGGCCCAGCGACGGCGGGCAGTCCAGCAGGACGAGCTGGTAGGGCTCCTCGTCCTCCTCGGCCAGCACCCGCAGCGCCTCGCGCAGCCGCCCCAGCCGGGACTCGCCCGGATCGGGGTGGTTGAGCAGCTCGGCGTCCTCGGACCCCGAGAGCACGTCCACGCCGTCACCCCAGGCGCTGGTCGAGACGGCCGCGCGCAGCTTGTCCACCGTGGGTTCCCGGAGGACGTCGTAGATGCTGGCGTCGGTGTCTTCGGGCTCCAGCGTCGAGGTGGCGTTGCACTGCGGGTCCAGGTCGATGACCAGCGTCCGGACGCCGCGCCGGAGCGCGGCCGACGCGAGACCCAAAGCGACCGTCGTCTTGCCCACGCCACCCTTGAGGCTGAGCACCGCCACCGTATGCACGGGGTGCAGCCTACGGTCTCTAGGCTCTACGTCCATGCGACCGGACGCCGTACACAGGGTGCTCGACACCGAGCTGGCCGCCGCACGCGACCGCCGCGGCGGCGAACCCCCCAGGGTGCTCGACGTGGGCGGCGGCAGCGGCGTGTGGGCCGTGCCGCTGGCCGTGGCGGGCTGCACGGTGACCGTCGTCGAGCCCAGCCCGAACGCCCTGGCGACCCTGAACCGACGGGCGTCCGAGGCGGGCGTCCTGGACCGCATCACGGCCATCCAGGGCGACACCGACGCGTTGGACGCGGACGCCTCGGCCGACCTGGTCCTCGGGCACGGCCTGCTGGAGGTCGTGGACGACGCCCCGGCGGCCCTGGCCGCCCTCTCGGCGGCGGCGGCCCCCGGCGCGGCGGTGTCGATCCTGGTGGCGAACCGCTACGCGGCCGTGCTGCACCGGGCCATCGCCGGCCGCCTGGTGGACGCCCGCAGGCTGCTGGACGACGAGGCGGGCCAGCTTGCGGGTTCCCGGGAGCCGGTCCAGCGCCGCTTCGACGTGGCGGGCCTGGAGGCGCTGGTCCTGGACGCCGGCTTGAAGATCGAGCTGCTGCAGGGGCACGGCGTGGTGGCGGACCTGGTCCCCGGCGCGGTCCTGGAGTCGAACCCCGGCGCGGCGGACGCCCTGGCCGAGCTGGAACTGGCCGCGGCCACCCGCCCACCGCTGCGCGACGTGGCCGCCCGCCTGCACGTCCTGGCCCGCAAGCCGGCCTGACCCCCGGCCGCGGGCGGCCATCCACCCACCGGGGGCGTCGAACTTGCGGTAGAAACGCGGGAGGCAACCGCCGCCTACCCGCGAGGAGCCCGCAGTGGGAGACCCGCACTTAGCCGAGGCCGCCTGATGGCCGACACCCCCGACCTCGACGACGGGGTCCGCAAGGCCGTCGCGGGCGACCGCACCGCCACCGCCTGGCTGCTCGGCGCCATCCGCCCCTTGGTCGTGCGCTACTGCCGCGCCCGCGTCGGCCGCCAGGAACGGTCCTTCGCCTCCGCCGACGACGTCGCGCAAGAGGTCTGCGTAGCCGTCCTGACGGCGCTCCCGACGTACAAGGACCACGGCCGCCCGTTCCTGGCGTTCGTCTACGGCATCGCCGCCCACAAGGTCGCCGACGCCCATCGCGCCTCCCTGCGCAACCGCGCCGACCCCGTCCCCGAGCTGCCCGACGCCCCCACCGACGAGGACGGCCCCGAGCAGGCCGCCCTGCGCGACGAACTCGCCCGCCACGTCGGCGACCTGCTGAAAGTCCTCCCCGAGAAGCAACAGGAGATCCTGCTGCTCCGCGTGGTCGTGGGCCTGTCCGCCGAACAGACGGCGGCCGTCGTGGACTCCTCGCCGGGCGCGGTCCGGGTCGCTCAACACCGCGCGCTGTCGCGGCTGCGCAAGGAGATGTCCCGCTTCAGTGCCGCCACCGGGTGACGCGCGCGACCTCCTCGGGCGACGCGCCGGCGAACCGGGCGACCTCCCCGCGCCGCACGTCCACGATGGTCGCCGCGAACTCCGGGCCGAACGCCTCCACCAGCACGTCGTCCGCCTCGAACGCCCGCACCGCCTCCTCCAGCGACCGCGGCAGCCGGGGCACGCCCGCCACGTGCACCGGGTCCACGTCCACCGGCTCCGGCAGCCGCAACCCGTCCACGATCCCGGCCAGCCCGGCGGCCAGCGTCGCCCCGACCACCAGGTACGGGTTGCCCGCGGGGTCGTAGCACTTGACCTCCAGGTCGCGGCCCTCGACCACGCGCAGCGCCGCCTCCCGGTTCTCCACGCCCCACGCCGCGAACGCCCCCGCCCAGTGCGACGGCACCAGCCGCAGGTAGCTGGCCACCGACGGGCAGCCGATCGCGCACAGCCCCGGCAGGTGCCGCAGCACCCCGGCCGCGAACGACTCCGCGTCCGGCGACCCGGCCAGGTTCCGCCCGTCCCGCCACAGGCTGACGTGCAGGTGCCCGCCGTTGCCCACCCCGTCCGCCACGACCTTCGGCGAGAACGACGCCCGCAGCCCGTGCCGCGCGGTGATCGCCCGGACGGTCTCGCGCACCAGCACCGCCGTGTCGGCCGCGTGCACCGGGTCCTCCGGCGCGGTGGACACCTCGAACTGGCCCGGCGCGTACTCCGGGTGGAACTGGAGCACCTCCACGCCCTGCTCGCCCAGCGCCGCCACCAGGTCGGCGCAGTAGTCCGACAGCTCGACCTGCCGGGTGTGCCCGTAGGCGGGACCGGTCGCGGCGGGCACGAAGTCGTCGGTGCCGGGCTGCCCGACCGCCCACTCCACCTCGAACCCGGCCCGCACGTCGTAGCCGTGCACGGCCAGGCGGTCGGCCATCGCCCGCGCGAAACCGCGTTCGTCCCGCTGGTGCGGCACGCCGTCCTGGTCGTGGCGGTCCGCCGGCGCCCACGCCCAGCCCGGCTGGCCCGCCAGCACGGTGATCCGGTCCAGGTCCGGGTGCAGCCGCAGGTCGCCCACCGGGCCGCCGGCGTGCCGACCGGCCACGATCGAGTCGTCCAGCAGGAAGGCGTCGAACACGGGGGACGCGCCCACGCCGTGCGCGGCGGCGTCCGGGAGTCTGCGCAGCGGCACGGACTTCACGCGCGTGATGCCGCTGTGGTCGACCCAGGTGATCGCGACGAGGATGACGTCCCGGTCGGCGAGGTCGTCCACGAGGTCGGCGGCCCGGTCGTACCGGCGTTGCCGTTCGTCCGTGTCCATGAGGTGCGTGGTTACACCAGGTCACTACTCTTCAACAAGTGGAGCCGCTGCTGCCTTATGTGGCCGAGTTGAACCTCGTGGACCACCACTGCCACGGGGTGCTGCGGGACGACGTGGACCGCACCGGGTTCGAGGAGTTGCTGACCGAGGCGGACGTGGTCAGCCCGTGGGGCACATCGCTGTTCGACTCGGCCGTGGGCCTCGCGGTGCGCCGTTGGTGCGCCCCGTTGCTCGACTTGGCGCCTAACGCGCCCGCCGACGAGTACATGGCGCGGCGGCTGTCCTTGGGGGCCGCCGAGGTGAACCGGGCGTTCCTGGTCGCGTCGGGGATCTCGGTGTTCCTGGTGGACGGCGGCCTGTGGCCGGAACGGTTGTCCGGGCCGTCGGTGTTCACCGGATCACGTGAATTCCCGGTGCTGCGGCTGGAGCGGTTGGCCGAGGAGGCGGTGGGGGAGGGCCCGAAGGCGTTCCCGGACGCGGTCCGCGCCGCGTTGGAACGCACGCCGGCCGTGGCCGCCAAGTCGATCGCCGCCTACCGGGTGGGCCTGGACCTGGCCCCCGAACGGCCGTCCGACGCGGAGGTCGTGGCCGCGTGCGAGCGGTGGGCCGGGAACGGTCGGTGCGCGGACGAGGTGCTGTCGCGGTTCCTGGTGTGGGAGGCGCTGGAGCGTGGGCTGCCGGTGCAGTTCCACGTGGGCTACGGCGACCGGGACGTCACGCTGCACCGGGCGGACCCGTCCCTGCTCACGCCGCTGCTGCGGGCCACCGAACCGCTCGGCGTGCCGATCATGCTGCTGCACAACTATCCGTTCCACCGCACCGCCGGGTACCTGGCGCAGGTGTTCCCGCACGTGTTCGTGGACGTCGGGCTGGCCACCCACAACGCTGGTCACCAGGCCGGACGGGTGCTCGCCGAGGCGCTGGAGATCGTGCCCTACGGCAAGTTCCTGTTCTCCACGGACGCGTTCGCGCTGGCCGAGCTGTACCACCTGGGCGCGCTGTTCTTCCGGCGCGCGCTGTCGGACTTCCTGCTCTCGGCCCTGCGCAGGCATGCTTTCGCGGAGGCCGACGCCGTGCGCATCGCTCACCTGATCGGGTGGGAGAACGCGCGCCGGGCCTACCGTTTGGACTAGACTGTCGAACAAGCGTTCGGACCGGGGGGAGGGTTCATGGGCCGCAGCGCGAACCTGCCGCGCGGCCTGGTCGACCGGTTCCGGGCGCGGGGCGACGTCTGGCCGGACGACACCGGCTGCTCGATGCTGCACGTCGACATGGATGCCTTCTACGCGTCCGTGGAGATCCGCGACAACCCGGAGTTGGCCGGCAAGCCCGTGGTGGTCGGCGGCACGGCCAACCGCGGTGTCGTGTCGTCGGCGAACTACCTGGCGCGCGAGTACGGCGTGCGCTCCGCCATGCCCACCTCCCACGCCCGGCGGCTCGCGCCGCACGCGGTGTTCGTGATGCCGAACTTCGCGCGCTACCAGGAGGTGTCCCGGGGCGTGATGGCGATCTTCCGCGACATCACCCCCCTGGTCGAGCCGCTGAGCCTGGACGAGGCGTTCCTCGACGTCAGCGGGGCGCTGCGGCGGCTGAAGGCGACACCGGCCCAGATCGGGGCACTGATCCGCCGGCAGGTGGAGGAGGCGCAGGGGGTCACCTGCTCGGTCGGCGTGGCGCCCACGAAGTTCCTGGCCAAGCTCGCCTCGGGCATGTGCAAGCCGGACGGGATGATGGTGGTGCCGCGCTCCGACGTGCTGGAGTTCCTGCACCCGCTGCCCGTGTCGGCGCTGTGGGGCGTCGGCAAGCGCACCGCCGAGCAGCTCGACCGCGTGGGGCTGGAGACGGTGGCGGACGTGGCGGCCACCCCGTTGCCCCGGTTGCGCCGCGTCCTGGGCGTGGCGCTGGCCGAGCACCTCCACGCCCTGGCGCAGGGCCTGGACGACCGCCCCGTCGTGCCGTCCACCAGGGAGAAGTCGATCGGCGCGGAGGAGACGTTCGAGGTCGACCACTACGACCGCGAGGTGCTGCGGCGGGAGCTGCTGAGGCTGTCCGAGCGGTCGGCGGCCACCCTGCGGCAGCGCGGGCTGCGCGGGCGCACGGTGTCGATCAAGGTGCGGTTCGCCGACTTCACCACCATCACGCGGTCCAAGACGCTGCGCGTGGCCACGGACGTGACCCGCGAGGTCTACCAGACGGCCTCGACCCTGCTCGACGAGCAGGTGCCGCCGGGCGCGGTGCGCCTCATCGGCGTGCGCATCGAGCAGTTGGTCGAGGGCGACGACGGCGAGCAGCTCATGTTCGACGCCCCCGAACGCGGCTGGCGCGAGGCGGAGCAGGCCGCCGACCAGGCGCGAACACGCTTCGGCCGGGCGGCCGTGAAACCCGCGTCCCTGCTGTCCTCCGCCCCGGCCCAGCCGAACCTGCCCGAACCCAAACCGGACCGCTAGGCGCGCCGTTCGGGTGGTCGTGCCGGACAGCGGGGGCGATCATGGGCCACCCTGTCGGGCGTGGACCGTTTCTGGGGTCTCCTCACGCCCGCCGAGCACGCGGTGCTGGCCGCGACCGGCACCGAGCGCGACTACGCCAGCGGGGCCGTGGTGTGCCACGAGGGCGAGGTCAGCCGGCACGTCCTGGTCGTCCTGCGCGGGTTGCTCCGGGTCACCGCCGCCACCGCCAACGGCGGCGAGAAGGTGCTGGCCGTGCGCGGCGCGGGCGACATCGTGGGGGAGCGGTCCGCGATCGACGGGCGACCCCGGTCGGCGACCGTGCGCGCCCTGGTGGACGTGCGGGCGCTGGTGCTGACCGACACGGCGTTCGCCGACCTGTGCCAACGCCGGCCGCGCATCGCGTGGGCCGTGCTGACGGTGGTCGTGGCGCGGCAGCGGGACACCGACCGGCAGCGCATCCAGTTCAGCGGCACCGCCACCCAGCGCGTCGCGGCCGTGCTCATCGACGTGGCGCTGCAACGCGGGATAGCCGACCAGGGAGCCGTGTCGCTCAGCCAGGAGGAGTTGGCGGGCATCGCCGGGACGTCCCGGGAATCGCTGGTCCGGGTGCTGCGATCACTGCGCGAACAGGGCATCATCAGGACAGGTCGCAAGAAGATCGACATCCTCCAGGTGAGCCGGCTGTACGACCTGACCACCTGAATTCCCCTCGTTGTGCGTCATCTGACGCAGAAGGCGTCCGTCATTCCCCTTACAAATGAGCCATGACGAGCTGAAGGGGGAGAGATGAACCGAAACGAGGAACCCGCCCGGTCGCGCCGCCGCTTCACCGAACGCCTCGCTTGCACCCTGGTCTTCACCGCCGTCCAGCTGTGGGCCGCGGCCGTGATCATCACCCAGTTGGACACGAACGGCCTGGTCGCGCTGGCCGTGGCCGTGGTGGTGTCGGGTGCGCTGGTCGCCGTCTACGACGCGTGGCAGACCGTGCGGGCGGGGCGGCGAACGTTGGACGAGGAGATCCGCGAGGACTTGGTCCGGCTTTAGCGGGCCACACGGCGGCCGACGAGGGGCGGTCGTCGTCTCCCAGAGGCCTTCTGCGGGCGGTCGGGTCCGCAGAAGGCCTCTTCCGCTTGTTTGTCCACAGCCCCGGAGTTGTCCACAATCCGGCATTCGCTGCTCGCCGAGTCGTTCGTCGGGCCCGATCGTGGACCCATGCACACCAAAACCCGAACCAGCATCACCGTGGAAGCCCTGGCCACCCTGTTCCCGCACCAGGTGGCGACCGCGGCCGACCTGATCACCCTGGGGCTGGACCACGAGGAACTGGTGACCAGGCGGCAGTCCGGCGAGTGGCAACCCCTGCTCCCGGGCGTCCTCCTGCTGACCCGGAAACCCGCGACCCGTCGCCAACGGGTGCAGGCGGCGCTCCGCTACGCCGGCCCGGGCGCACTGCTTACCGGTCTGGACGCCCTGCACCTGCACGGCCTGCGCACAGTCCCGGCAACCGGTCAGGTCCTGCTCCTGACGCCCCGCCCGATGGAACCCACCGACGAGGTCAAGGCCCTACGCCCCCGAACCACGGTCGAGCCGTGCCTGCGAGCAGGCTTCCCCACGGCCCCGCTGCTGAGGGCGGTAGCCGACACCACAAGGCACCTGACGTGCCCACACGCGCGCCGCGCTGTCCTGCGGGACGCCGTTCACCGAGGCGGCATCCCGCCGTCAGACCTCGCCCGCCTGCTGTCAAAACGAGGGGAAGAGATCAAACACTTCCTGACCACCCTCACCCCCACCCGCCCCACCACGCCGACAGGCCCCACCCGCATCCGCACGGCAGCCCACCCCCGCACCGCCACCCACCCCGGGAAGGCCTCCTCGCCCTCGCCCGCCGCGGACGCTCCACCGGCCACACCAACCCCGCCGGGCAGAACCGCCGTGCCTCGACCGTCGCTGCGAGTACACCCCTCACCCACCGGTACTTCGGAGTTCCGAATAGAGTCGGCGGGCGCGGACGGTCGCGCAGGGGGTTGACAGTTGACCTTGGGCGTCGTCGGCGACTCCGGGTGGTCCGTTTCGTGACCTCACGAAGGTCCTACCGTTGACCCGTGAGGATGATGGTGACCGAACGAACCGCTTAGGGGCGCGGACTGGGTAGTCGCCAAGCCTCGCGAATCGTATCCTGGTTGTGACGCCCCCAGGGTGGGGCGTCCGCCGGGACCGGCGGCAACCGTGAACACCCGGCGCCCGCGACCGCTGTGCCGGAGGAGGAGCCATGCCACTCTCCGAGCACGAGCAGCGACTGCTCGACCAGATCGAGCGCGCGCTCTACGCCGAGGACCCGAAGTTCGCATCCACTGTGCGCGGCGCCAAGCTGCGCAAGCCGTCCCGACGGCGTCGCATCCAGGGCATCGCGCTGTTCGCCGTGGGTGTGGCTCTGCTGGTGACGGGTGTGATGTTGCCGAAGCTCGCTGGTATCCCGGTGGTGAGCGTGGTCGGCTTCTTGTTGATGTTCTTCGGCGTGCTGCTCACCGTGACGACGCTGCGTCGTGGTGACCAGGGTGCCGACGAGCCCAGCGAAGAGGGAAGCCGCCCCAGCCGCAGCTCGTTCTCCCAGAAGATGGAAGAGCGTTTCCGTCGTCGCCTAGAGGACGAGTAGGAAGCCATTGCCCCCACGGCCCGCCCTCCCCGGAGGGCGGGCCGTGCGGCATGCCCACCCACCCCCACTACCCCTACCCCACCCCCTACTAGCGCGCGCTCGACACATCACCCAAATCGAGCGACATACAGGATCCGCGACCAAACCCCATCTCACGCGTCCCGTAAACAAGGAGCGCGGCACAACGGCAACCCGCACCAAGGCCACCACCCCAGCCTGGGCGCGCAACTAGTCCGGCCCGCAACTAGTCCGGGCCCGCTCGATGCGCAACTCGCCGCCAGCCAACCACGCCCGACACGTGCACTGAGCCGCCGCCCACGCCACGCCGCCCACGCCACGCCGCCCGCCCCGCCCCGCACGCCCCGCACGCCCCGCCCCGCACGCCCCGCCCCGCACGCC